>QWPJ01000004.1 GCA_003671195.1 Planctomycetota bacterium | reverse complement strand
GAATCCAAACAGCTTTCGAGGAAGGCGAGGCCCGTGTCAGGATCGAGTTGATTCGAACTTTGGAAGAACTGCTTCGACTGCAGATCAGTTCCGATGCCGAGCTTCGAGGCAAGTCACTTGAGGAACTCCAGCAGCGTGCCCAATTCCTCCAGGATATAATCCGCAACCGCCCCTCGTCATAGCCCCAGGGGATTTCCCCTCCGGTGCCTGGCACCCGCTGCCGCCTGCTCGGTTTGCTAGCGTTCCAGGGGTTTCCCTCAGGTGCCAGGCACCCGTTGCCGCTGGCTCCGTCCGATCCGTCCGATCCGTCCGATCCGTCTGATCCGACCCATACAATACCAGGCGAAAAATCGGCATTGCCTCAAACCCTCCATCTCCACTAAACTCCCGCTTCGATCCAGTTTTTCTAGTTCCACTAAAGGAGGGTGGTCCATGGGGAAGGAATCTATTCGGTTTCTGCATTCCGGTGACTTTCATTTGGAAAGACCCTTGCAGGATCTGACCGACATCCCAGAACATCTTAAAGCCGCACTTGTCGATGCGCCCTGGAAGGCCGCCGAAGCATTCTTCGAGACGGCGCTCATCGAGAACGTCGACTTCGTTTTGCTGACGGGGGATCTTCTCAACCCGATCTCGACAGGCGCCGCCGGGCCGGCTTTCCTGCTCGATCAATTCGAACGGCTCGCTCAACGCAATATCTCGGTCTATTGGGCAGGCGGTTCGGTCGATGATCCAGATCGCTGGCCCGAAGCTGTATCGCTTCCTGCGAATGTTCACTATTTCTCCAAAAAAGAAGTCGAATCGGTCGTATTCCGTCGCAATGGCTCGGCACTTGCCACAATCCTAGGCCGATCGAATGACGGTCGGGAATCGATCCGCTCGGCGGAATTCCAATGCGATGCCGATGGGACTTATGTCATCGCGTTGGCTCATGGCCATGCCGACCGCGAATCGCTGCTAAGCGAACGCATCGATTTCTGGGCAATCGGCAGCGACCACACTCGGAAAACACTTCACGGCGAGGCGCCTCACATGCGAATCTGCGGAACCCCTCAAGGCCGTGGATTTGACGAGGAAGGAGCTCATGGATTTTGGACCGTCGAAGTCGATGGGACGCACGATGCGCAGATCGCCGCAAGCGACTGCGATTACTTCCGTTACATCACGCAAACCCTCGATGTCGAGGACCTTGCGATGGGTCGAGACATACGTGAGCTGATGACCAAACGTATTTCCAGGCTCCAGAGCGAGCATGGCACAAGGCACTTGATCGTCCGCTGGCGAGTGGAATTGGATCTAGAGAATGCCTCGATGGTTGGACCGGAGGCGATCGACGAGATTCTCGGTTGGCTAAGGCGAGAGTACAGTCATGGGGCTTGTAGTGTCTGGTCGACGGACATCGAAGTCCGCTCACCAAAGGCTTATCCTGCCAAGTGGCAAGAAGAGGACACGATCCTAGGCGACTTCCTGAGGACATCCCTGGAGCACCGCAAAACGCATGGACAGCATTTAAACCTCAAGCCGCTCTTGGAGTCGGAGACCCCAGGCACAGCGGCTTGGCAGCAACTACTGATCGACGATGCACCAGGAGTTACCGGTGCGGCATTGGATCGAGCAACGCTCTTGGGAGTGGACATGCTCCGTGGGCACAAAGTGGATTTGATGGCTCCTACTAGGAGATTCGGAGGGACCCGAGGATGAAGATTCGCGACGTACAAATCGATGGTTTCGGAGTTTGGAGTGGGTTGAGCGTCGATTCGATGCCCGAGGGCATGACGGTTTTTTATGGACCGAACGAAGCGGGAAAAACGACCTTGATGAACTTCCTGCGGACGATGTTCTATGGGTTCACTCCAGAACGACGAGCTCGGTATTTGCCCCCCGTTTACGGAGGTAAGCCCGGTGGTGCGATGCGCGTATCGGGTCCTGGAGGTGGCTATGAGATTGCCCGTCGAGCGACGCTCAACGATTCGAGCGTCTTCGGGCAACTGACCGTCACGAGTTCCGATGGAATCACCCAAGGCCAGCATCGACTGACCTCGCTGCTTGGAAACGTCGACGAGTCGATTTTCACGAACGTCTTTGCTATCGGCCTTCGAGAACTTCAGGAACTCAGCACGTTAGACGATACCGCAGCTGCCGACGAGTTGTACAAGCTATCGAGTGGACTCGATCGGGTTTCGTTGGTCGATGTCATTCGTCAGCTTCGAACCGCAAGGACCTCCATCGCCTCATATTCGGAGGAAAGCGCACAATTGCAGTCGATGCAGTCTAAGCGTGAGAAGCTTCGCGATGAGATCGAGCAGTTGACTCTACGAGGCCGACGCTGGGGCGAACTGGCTTCGGTCCGCCGCAACCAACAAAATGAGATCGAGGAAATCAAGCAACGTATCGAACAGTGGGATCTTGAGTCCAAAACTGTCGAGACGGCGATGCACGTACGCGATCCATGGCAGCAGCGTGATGCGCTTCGCGAGAAGCTTACACAAGTCCATGCAAGAATCGATCTGCAGGAGGAATCCAGAGCTAAGCTTCTCGACTTGCAATCTCAGATCGATCAGAAGCGTCAGCAAACTCAATCGGTCGTCCTTGAGCGCCAATCCTTGCGCAAGCAGGCCGATGCACTCCCGTTGAACCGAAATATTTTAGGGCTTTCGAGCAAGATCGAATCGGCAAGCGAGCAAGGTCCTTGGATCACTCAACTACAAAAGCAAATTCAACGCTTAGAGTCCGAGCACGAACAAACGCAGGAGCAACTTGTCGAGGACGCTAAGCGTCTCGGACTCAGTGATTCCGATCAAGAAGCCCTGCTCAACGATCGGCGACTGTCGAGCTTACCCGATTTGAGCCGTCCTGCGATCAGTCAATTGGCAGGACCTGCGCGTGATGTTCGAATGCAGCAGACCCGCCTCAAGCAGGCCAAGGAGCGCGTCGAGACCGAGAAAAGGGAGATCGAGCGACTGCAAAATGAGATCGGTGGATTTCTCCAAACCCGTGATTCGGAGGATCTCCAGGCCTCCATTCTGAAGGCCAGTGATCGAATCCAATCGATCCGAAAATACCAGCAAGTCGATGAGCGATTGCAAAAACTAGGTTCCCATCGCCAGGAACTCGAAGGCGATACGATCGATCTTGAGAGCGATGACGGATTCTCCTGGGAACGCGTGATCATGCTCGCGATCCCGTTTTTCATCGGCGCATTCATGCTGATTTCCGGATTGAACAACTTTTTTGGTTGGTACAACAACGCCAACCTTCCTGCCACAGCCCGAGCCATCCAGTTGCAGTCGCCCGACACCCAAAACACAGGTGTGCTGATGACCGTTCTTGGAATGATCATCTTGGTAGCGACTTATCTATGGTGGAAGTCGATGGAAAAGGGGATGGAAGGTGAAATCACCGACGTCGAAACACAACTCGATACCCTCGTGATGCAAATTCGCAAGACAGAGCATGAAAAACAGGAATTGATCGGATCGCTTCCTGAGCCCAACGTATCGCTCGAACAACAACTCAGACAAGCCGAGCATGAACTGAGCGAATGCGAATCCTATTTGCCGATCTATCACAATCAGGCAGCCGCAAAAGCCCGATACAACACGGCCCGCAAACAGGCAGCCGACGCGATCCATGGACTCAAAACGGCCAGGATCGCTTGGAAGAAAACCCTGCATCAGCTCGGACTCGCCGAGTCTCTCTCCCCAAAGAGCCTGAGGATCCTAGCCGAAGGTTACGAATCGTTGCTGATCACTCGAAAGAAACTCAGCACGCAGTCCGACGAGCTATCCCAAAGGCGAATCGAACTGGTCAGCTCCCTACAAAAACTCGACGCACTCCATACCCAAATGCAGGTCGCTTTGGCATCGCCTCAAGCCGCTGCCCAAACGCCTCGCAAGGAGCTCTCCTCCACGAAAGATGCAAGGGAATTGACTCGCGAAAACACCCTTTCCGTCGAGGTACCGCAGCAGCGATTGCAGCAACTGATGAATGCACTTGCACAACAAAAGCAATATTTAAAACAGCGCAAAGAGCTAAAGTCCCAAGACGAAGAACTGTTGAAAAAGCAAAAAGGGATTCGCCGAAGTGTTGAACGTCTGATCAGTTCGAGGCAGAGCTATCTCGCGGAGATCGGCGTCGAATCGCTCGAACAACTCGAGGAATTGCTGACCCGCAAACAAGAGCATATGAAACTCGAGTCTCAGATCGCTTCGCTCGACGAACGCATTCGCTCGACACTCGGAAACCATGTCTCCTACGACTCGATCCAACGGATGCTGCAAAACACGCCGCACCACGAACTCGAAAAACGCTGGGATACATTGACGACTCGGTCGAGCGGCGGCACCGAAAGGATCGGGCAATTGCAATTGCGCCAAGGAGAGATCAATCAGGAGATGAAAACGCTCGCAGGGGATCGACGATTGGCGGAAGCCAAATTCGAACTGGCAAGTCTGGAGCGACAGATCGAACTCTGCGCCGATCATTGGCGCACACTCGGATTTACCACCTGCATGCTTGAAAAAGTCTGCGAGATCTATGAGAGCGAAAGGCAGCCTGAAACACTGCGGGAAGCTTCGGCGTTTCTCAAGCAGTTGACCGAGGGCAAGTACGTACGTGTTTGGACACCATTGGGTAAGAATGCGCTGAGGATCGACAACGACAAAGGACAAAGCCTACCGTTGGAAGTGCTCAGTCGAGGTACCCGCGAAGCGGTCTTCATCTCCTTGCGATTGTCCCTCGCGGCGGCTTATTCGCGACGTGGAGCTACGCTGCCATTGGTGCTCGATGACGTGCTGGTGAACTTTGACACGATCCGTGCGACCAGCGCAGCCAAAGTGCTCCGAGATTTCGCCGCCTTGGGTCATCAAGTCGTCATGTTCACCTGCCATGAGCATATCATGCGAATGTTTGATTCGATCGGTGTGCAGGTTCGAGTATTGCCGACGCAGGGTCAAGCCGGTGTAGCGGAAGTCTACAGTCCCGAAAGAACTCCACAGCGGGTGATCGATTCGAAACCGACTGCAATCATCGAATTCCCAGAAGCTCAAGCGGCGATGGAAGCTCCCGTGCAGCCTGCTGCGTTGCCACAAGAGCCCGATCCGATTTTTCTACCGGCAAGGACCCGTGTGCTTGCTAAACAAGAACCGCTCGTCGAGCCAAAAATCGCCTCTGTGCCCGATGAGCCACTCGTCGATGCGGTACCCCTTTGGTTTGAACAAGAGTGGCCGGATCAAGATTGGACAGGGCAGGAATGGACAGGGCAGGAATGGGATGCGATGGATGAGTACAAGCCCGCCGAGTTCTCGGCGAACTTGGAAAATCGCGAAGCGACATCGGCCCCTGAGCCTAACTTTGTCTGGACCGAATCCGAACGAAAACCCAGGGCGATGCCAAGCGACGCCGGTGGTCATGATGGTTGGTGGGAGCAGCACTCGGCCACACGGAGCTAATCCAAGTAGTCTGCTGTTGAGGCGGATTTTTTGCAGAGCTGCAGCGGATTTGCTACAGTATCGCTGCGAGCAGGGCGGTTGGCTCGTCATTGCTTGACTTTTGACAGAGTCGATCGATTGCTCCTAGAAATTACGGATGCAGCGGAAAAGTCCGTTCAACGATTAGCTGATTCCCATGACACTTCGTGCTGTTTGTTGCCTTCTGTGCGTGCTTGTCTTGGGGCTCATTGGCTCGGCGCAAGGCCCCAGCGGGCCGGCTTTGCCCGACGCGTCGCTCTACACATGCCGTTGGGCAAGCACGCCGCCGAAGATCGATGGGTTGGCCGACGAACCCTGTTGGGAGCATGCGGCGACGATCAGCAACTTCCGATCATCCTGGCTTGCGAGCGATTCGAAAACTGCTCCGATTGCCTCTGGCGACTCCATCCCCACCGAAGCAAAAATGGTTTGGGACAAGGAGTATCTGTATGTATGGGCTAAGCTCACCGACAAGGACATCCAAGGGACGATTACCCAGCGTGATGAGCAGACGTGGCTCGACGATTGCTTTGAACTCTTTTTGAAACCTTCAAAAGACCGACCAGGTTACTACGAGTTTCATGTCACGCCAGCCAACACGCAGATGGATCTGTTCATTCCTGAACGCGTTTCAAAGGCTTATGCAATTTACAAATCGGCCGATGCTTTCGATTTCCAAAGCGCTGTTCAAGTCGATGGCACGCTCGAGGATCGGACCGACATGGATCGCAGTTGGCAAGTGGAATTCAAGATAGCTTGGAAGGATTTCTATCGAACCGGCGGCGGACCTAGACTGGGTGATTCATGGACCTATTCCCTTTGCCGCTACGATTACGACCGATCCAGCAGTGAACCTCGATTGACAAGCACCTCTGCTTTGACGCAACCGTCGTTCCATCGGCACGAGGAGTTTAGCGAAATCCGTTTTTTGGGACCACCTTCGGATCGCGTTCCAATGACGAGCTCCAGAGTTCAGGGTTCCCCAGAGCCTCCGCTCCCTTTCACAACGCAACGGCTCGATCTTGGTTTCGAATTCGATCATCCGATCTGTTTGCGAGCCGAACCGAAATCGACAGGCCTATGGATGATCACCCAGAAGAACCCTTATGGACCTTCGGAAATCCTTCGATTGTCTTCGCAGTTAGGGATCGATAGTTGGGCGCATCGCGTCATCGAGCAGGCAAACTCGGATCGAGTCCACTACGATTTGTGTTTCCATCCGGAGTTTCCGGCCAAGCCATTCGTGTTCGTGGGGCTCAATGAAAGCGTCAATGGGGTCAAGCATTCTCGTATCGTGCGATTGGAAGTTCAACAAAGCGACGAAACGATTCGAATCGTCGACCAGCGTGTGATCATCGAATGGCCGAGTGATGGGCACAATGGTGCCGCAATAACTTTCGGTCTCGATGGCAAGCTGTACATCACCAGTGGAGATGGTACGAGCGACTCGGACACCAATTTGCGAGGTCAGGACCTTACCCATCTGACGGCGAAAGTTCTCCGAATCGATATTGAGCAATCCACCGAAAGTGAGCCTTATCGCATTCCGCTCGACAATCCTTTCTTTCATCGAGCAGATGCTCGCAAGGAAACTTGGGCCTATGGACTGCGCAACCCATGGCGTATTACGACCGACACCGAGTCGGGTCGAATATGGCTGGGTCAAAATGGCCAGGATCTCTGGGAGCAGGTCTACCTAGTGCAACCTGGAGCCAACTACGGCTGGAGTGTTATGGAGGGGGCCTCGGACTTCTATACAAATCGCCAGCGGGGTCAGGAGCCATTTGTGCCGCCGGTCAAGGACCACCATCACAGCCAAGCTCGTTCACTGACCGGTGGAATCGTCTACCGCGGTTCGCAGGTGGATTATCGAAGCCTCCTTGGAGCGTATGTCTATGGCGACTACTCGACGGGCAAGATCTGGGCGATCTGGCACGATGGGAAACAAGTCGTCGATTCCCGTGAGATCGCCGACACACCGCATGCGATCACGTCCTTTGAGAGCATGAGCAATGGCGAGATTTGGATCGCGGACCATCTGGGAAAGAGCATTTCCAAGCTCGTGCCGAACCGGGCCGAGGACACCTCGGATCGATTCCCTAGGCTTCTGAGTCAAACAGGGCTATTCGAGGATGTCGCCAAGCATCGATATGCCAAGGGGGTAATTCCCTATTCGGTCAACTCTCCGTTTTGGAGCGATGGTGCTTTTAAGCAACGGGCCTTTGCGATACCCGACGATGCATCGCAGGACCCCCGTATTGAGTTTCAGAACCAGTTTGGTTGGACGTTTCCAAACGGTACGGTCTTGATCAAGAGTTTTTCGCTTGAGAAGCAGGCGGGGAATAGCGAGAGTCGCTATTGGATCGAGACGCGGTTGATGGTCCGCGAGCAGAATGAATGGAGTGGGTATTCCTACCGTTGGAATCAGGATGGGACGGATGCTCAGTTGGTGGATGCCTCGGGCACCGATGTCTCCTATTCGATCCTCGATGCG
>QWPJ01000120.1 GCA_003671195.1 Planctomycetota bacterium | reverse complement strand
CGATGTGGAAAACGGAAGGTTCCGAAGAGCCAAGATCCGTGCGAGCAAGCCCGAATCAAGCGGCAAGTGCACCGCAAGTTAGCTGGGTAGTTCGATGGTGCCAGGTGCGAGAAAGCCTCCACCGTCTGGCGACAGGTGGCTACGGCAACAGGTGGCTACGGCCCGGGAGCCGAATTGTAGCCATCCCGCTGCCAAGCGGTGGTGCGGCGCGAGAAAGCCTCCACCGTCTGGCGACAGGTGGCTACGGCGACAGGTGGCTACGGCCTGGGAGGGGCGGTTGGGTTGATTGGATTCGACTGGTACCGGTTAGTACTTAGCGAGCTTGCGCAGGACCTCGATCCCTCGATCGAGCATCGCATCGCTAGCGGCAAAAGAGATCCGGAAATGGGAATCCCGCCTCGAAAAGATGTGGCCAGGGATGACCAGCAACTCGTTGGCTATCGCCTTGGCGACAAAATCGGTCGCATTGCCCGAAGGAACCTTGGGGTAGATGTAAAAGGCACCACCGGGCTGGACGAACTCGTAGTAGTCTTGCAAACCCTCGACGATTCGGTCCCTTTTCTTTTCGTAGTTGGCGTAATAGCCCGTCATTTCGTAGTCCAACGCGGCCAGGGACGCATGTTGCAAAGGAGTCGGTGCGCAGACAAAAGTGTACTGCTGGAGTTTGATCATCGTTTGGATGATCGGTGCTGGACCATGGACATATCCAAGCCTCCAACCGGTCATGGCGTAGGTTTTCGAAAAACCATCGATCACGATTGTCTGTGGGTTGAATTCGGCAGGAGACGGCACCGGGGTTCCGAATTGAAACGCGCTGTAAATTTCGTCGGAAACAAGTGCGATTCCTTTTTCTAGACACAACTCAGCGATCCCACGAACCTCTTGGATCGATGCATTGACGCCCGTAGGGTTCGATGGACTATTGAACAGCACCAGCTTGGTCTTCGGTGTGATCGCACTGCGAACCTTATCCAGATCGATTCTAAAATCAGGATAGGTATCGATCAGCACAGGAACGCCGCCGACGAGTTGGATCAGGGGAACGTACATGACGAAGTAGGGATCGAAAACGATAACTTCGTCTCCGGGATTGACCAAACTGAGCATAGTCAGGACCAAGCCACCGCTGGTTCCCGAGGAGATAAACAGGCTTCGATCGTCGTGGTCGTACCGATCTGCAATATCCTTTTCGAGCCGCTCGATCAACGGCGCGATGCCTTGGGTCGGCGAGTACATATTCCTGCCGATGCGAATGGCTTCACACGCCTTATCCTTGATCACCTCGGGCACATCGTAATCGGGCTGCCCGATCGATAGATTGATTGGGTTTTTCATCGATGCGGCCAGCGCAAAGACTTTTCGAATACCGCTGGAGTCGAAGGCTAAGGTTCGCTGGGCAATCCAAGATTCGGGATTGGTAGAGTTCATGATTAAGCATCCTGAGGGGAAACTTTGTTGGCAGTCCGGAGGGATTTCTCTGTGATGATTCGGTTCACCGAATTGAGGATGGCCAAGATGGTCGCTTCGACCGAATCGGTTGAAGCTCCCATGCCGCGATACGATTGGCCTTCGTGCTCTACCTCAACGGTTACTTCTCCGATCGCATCGCGTCCAAGGCTAGCGCTGCTGACTCGGAATTCTTGGCAAGTGAGTTTGATACCGGTTATTTTTTCGACGGCCCAGAAGGCTGCATCGATCGGTCCGTCCCCTTGTTGGACGTGTTCGGTGAATTTTTTGCCTTCCATTGAAAGCGTCAGTTTGACCGAAGGGGCTTGTCCCGAACCGCTCGCTAGCTCGTATTCAACGAGCGACCAACCGGGTACCGCCGCACCGCTGATCTGCTGTTGAATCAGGGCCGCGACATCTCCATCGAAGATGTTTTTTTTCTTGTCGGCAAGGATTTTAAATTGTTCGAAAAGGACTTGGAGCTGCTCACCTGTGAGTCGGTATCCGAGCTCCCGTGCGCGGTCGGCTAGTGCGGCTCTTCCGGAGTGTTTGCCGAGCACCAGATCGGTTTTGGAGAAACCGACATCTTCGGGCCGCATGATCTCGTAGGTGCTGCGGTCCTTGAGCATTCCATCTTGGTGGATACCCGCCTCATGAGCGAAGGCATTGCGTCCGACGATCGCTTTGTTGCGTTGAACATCCATACCTGTGATTTTGCTGACGAGTCGACTGGTAGGTACCAACCGCTCGGACTTGATCCCCGTACTGGTTGAGTAGAAATCGCTTCGGGTGCGCATGGCCATAACGACTTCTTCGAGCGAGCAGTTTCCTGCACGCTCACCGATACCGTTGATGGTGCATTCGATTTGGCGGGCTCCTGCGGCCACGGCCGCTAGTGAATTTGCGACAGCCAGTCCGAGATCATCGTGGCAATGGCACGAGAGGATCGCTTTGTCGATGTTCGGAACGCGATCGAGTAGGGCTTTGATTCTGGCGGCCATCTCGCTCGGGGTGGTATAGCCTACGGTGTCAGGAACATTGATCGTTGTGGCACCTGCATCGATAGCAGCTTCGACCACACGGCACAGAAAGTCGATTTCCGTCCTGGCGGCATCTTCGGCTGAGAACTCGATATCGTCACAGTAGGACAGAGCCCGTTTGACTCCGCTGACGGCCCTATCGACGATCTGGTCTTGGGTCATCCTGAGTTTGAATTCCCGATGGATCGCGCTGGTGGCCAGAAAGACGTGGATCCGAGCGCGTTGGGCTTTTTGGAGAGCCTCCCAAGCTCGGTCGATATCGCCGTCATTGCAGCGGGCCAAACCGCAGATGATCGGGCCTCGGATGCTCGAAGCGATCTCGCGTACGGCTTCGAAATCCCCCGGGCTTGCGATCGGAAAACCGGCCTCCATGACGTCGACTCCCAAATCCGAGAGGGCTTGAGCGACCTCGAGTTTTTCGGCAAGGTTCATGCTTGCCCCGGGGGATTGTTCACCGTCTCGGAGGGTTGTATCGAAGATTTGGATAACGCGTGGGGTTGGATCGCTCATAAGTATTTGGGCAAAAATCGAGGGTGGGCCTGCACAAGCTTGCCACTATCGGGTGCTCGTTTCAGGTCGGCTTGCCGAGGAATCGGGCAAATTCGGCGGTTGTGAGTTCTATCGTACCGGAAAAAAATTTTCCTGAAACCGATGAAATCCCTAGGTTCATCGCACGAGCGACTTTATCAAAGGGCAATCCCCGATCGCGAATGGTACGCGGATTGCATTGATGGTTCTTTTGGAAACTTTGCTCGATCCTTGGGCAAACATTTCTTCTACCCAAGAAGTCGAAAGCGTCTGCGGAGGCCACGTTGGTTGCAAAGCCAGCAGGTCGTCGTGCTTTCGATTTTTTTTCTTGCTTTCAAAGGCCCTACGCGCGTCGGACATCCGAGCGCTGAGGTACCCCATCGGCCTGGTTGTGGTGTCCGCCTCACCGCACCGGCCGGGGTATTTCTCTACGTAGTTCTCAGGGGGAGTTTTCAGGGAACGAATGCCAATTCGTTGGAATTGACCAGCACCAGGACCAACTCCTGGAAACTGCGCCCCTGGCCGAGATAGGCTTCGCACATGCGATGTTCGGTCACGGACGGATCCCGGCCCAAGATCGCTCGGTAGGCTTCGGTGATGTTCTCGATGCGACTGGCAAGCTGACTGGATGCCTGAGCGACCCAATCTGCATTGAGCAGCGCAAGGGCTTGGGAGGGGACGATCGATGCATCGCGACTTGCGCACGAGACGGTATTTTCTGGAAGATCGAACGACTCCATCCAAGGAATTCGCACGGTTCGCTTCTGGACCAAATAGAGACTTCGGACCGTTTGGTGATTCTCGGGTGATGGATACCACCCCTTGGTCTTCGTTTCGTTGTCATCGAGGACTGCGGGGTTGGACCGCAAGACATCGTCGCTGAGTACCGGCCAGACCGGTGGTCCGCCGTTTCGATGTTGCAACTGGCCGGTCGTTTGCAGGACCACGTCTCGGAGTTGTTCGGCGCTGAGGCGTCGGAGTTTCCTCCAAGGTCCGATCGGAGCCGAATAGGCGTCCGACTCGACGATGTACTTGATCAAAACTTTGAGCGACCAATCGTGCTCGACCAAGTAGACCGCCAGGTGGTCCAAAAGCTCTTTGGAGATCGGGGACGAACCGGTGACACCCAAGTCGTTGGAGGTGGCGACTAGGCCTTGGCCAAAAAGGTTTTGCCATACGCGATTGACGATGACGCGAGCCGTCCATGGGTTTTCCTTGCTGATGATCCACCGGGCCAAGGCCAATCGTCGGCCGGTGGTTCTTCCATGCCCGGGTGGTTCAATGAGAGGTGCGTTGGGAAACAGCACGCTGGGGAAACCAGGTTCGACCTGTTCCAAGGGTTTTTGGTAGTTGCCTTGGTCGAGCACTCTAATCGGCTCGATAGGGTCCTTGTCATCGGTTGCAAAAAAGCCTGTTGCGTTGTCGGCAAGAAGCTTGGTCGATTCATCGAATTGAGTCGCCGCGAAGAAGGCTCGGAATCGGTAGTGATCTTCTTGGGACAATGGATCGGTTTTGTGGTGATGGCATCTGCAGCAAGAGAGGGTCAGGCCCAGGAATGCCGATCCGGTCGTCTCGGTCAGATCGGTCAGAACCTCTGCCCTCGCTCGGTCTTGTTCATTGAAGAGTTTGGCCGCGTTGTCGTAGGGTCCGAGCCGAAGATAGCCTGTAGCGATCAAGCGATCGAGTTCTAAGAGCGATTCGGGTGGTCCGTCGAGCAATTCATCGCCGGCCAATTGCCAGAGGACGAACTCATCGTAGGCAAGATCCGAGTTCAATGCCCGCACGACGAAATCGCGATAGTTCCAGGCTTGCTTGCGGAATTCGTCCCAATCGAATCCATTGCTATCGCTGTAGCGAACGACATCGAGCCAGAGCCTTGCCCAATGCTCACCGAAACGCGGGTCGGCCAGCAACCGATCGATTTGGTGCATGAAAGAATCGCTCGACTCATCGGATGCGAAATCCTGGACTTCATCGTAGCTTGCTCGCAAACCGATCAGATCGAGCGAGAGTCGCTCGAGACGATCCTTTTTAGAAACCTTATCCGAACTCAGCGGTTGGATTCCAGACAAGGGCTCTGCCAAGAATCGATCGATGGGGTGCGATTGCCCATGTCCTGTTGAGTCGGGGACATCTGACTCGGGGATAAACGACTCGGGGATAAACGACTCGGGGATAAATGACTCGGGAATACGGGGGTCTTGGATCGGTTGCAAAGACCACAGGTCCAGTCGGTCCGATCCGAAGAGCCGAGCGATGGGGTTGTTTGGGTCCTCGAGGGCCGTACCGATCGATCGAGTCGATCCGGATTCTGGGAGTCCAGTTGGATTCGGTGACAATGGATCTTGTTGTGCGAAACCAATGGTTTGGAGAACCGATGCGATCAGGAGGCTAAAGCATGCCCAAGTTCGTCGTGGTCCAAGCGTCAGCGACCGAGGGGTTTGAAGTATCGGTCTCATACGAGAATATCCATCAGCGGGCTTGCCGAGCCGGCGACACCGGTGATTCGTTCATCGCGACCGCTGACTTCCAACGACAAGCGTTCGTGATCGATACCTAGCGCCGTCAGGATGGTCGCATGCAGGTCGCGAAATTGGATGGGACGTTCGGTTGCCATCAATCCGATCTCGTCGGTCGAGCCGATGCGGAGACCTTTTCGGATTCCCCCACCGGCCATCCAGATCGTAAATCCAGCGGCGTTATGTTGTCGGCCCAAGTCTCCTTGTTTCATCGGTGTCCGACCGAATTCGCTTGCCCAGACGACCAAGGTCGAATCGAGGAGTCCGCGTTGTTTCAGGTCCGTCAAGAGTCCTGCGACACCGATGTCGGTCCATTTGGCTCGAGGGGTGTGGTTTTCGGCAAGCTTCGCGTGCGCATCCCAACCATCTTTGTCTGGCATGTCGTAGAGTTGCACAAAGCGGACCCCTTGCTCGACGAGCCTGCGGGCCAGCAGGCACTTGCGAGAGAAGCTCTGTGTTCGGGCCTCGGGGGAATCGATCCCATAGAGTTTGTGAATGTGCTCCGGTTCGTCCTCAAGACGACCGACTTGCAGGGCGGAGGCTTGCATGCGGTAAGCCAGTTCGTACGAGGCGATTCGGGCATCGAGTTCCGTCGCTCCGGCGTACTGGTCACGATGGAGGCGATTGAGTTCGTAGAGCAAATCGAGCGATGGACGTCGGCCGCTAACCAACGGCTCGGGAGGGATCAAGTGATGCAAGGGTGGGTTTGACGTGCCAAATCGAGTGGGTTGGAACGCAGGGGGCAGAAAGCCGTTGGTGTAATTGGCCGAGCCTCCTAAAGGGCCGGCGTCGAATAGGACCACGTATCCGGGCAGTTCCTGCGACTCAGTACCGAGTCCGTAGGTGACCCACGAGCCGAGGCTAGCTTTACCTGCTCGAACATCCCCGGTGTGGAGTTGGTAGCTGGCCGGCGCGTGGTTGTTGCTATCGGCCTGCATCGAATGGATGAAGCAAAGATCGTCGACATGCTCGGCCGTATGGGGCATCAGTTCGCTGACCCACATTCCCGATTGGCCGTAGGGTTTGAAAGCATAAGGGCTTTTGAGGATCACATCGTCGCAACCGTGGAAGACGTTGGCATGCCGAGTCGCATTCAAAGCATCGCGGATCGAGGCAGGTACCGGCTTGCCATCGAGCTTATCCAATAGGGGCTTATAATCGTAGGTGTCGATTTGGGACGGGCCACCGACCATGAACAAAAAGATGACCGATTTGGCCCGGGGTGCAAAGTGTGGGGTTCTCGGGGCATGGGGATTGAGCGGATCGACATCCCCGACCGATCGGCGATTGGGGCTTTGTGCCTGGAGTTGCGATTCGATCGCCGCGCAGGCGACGACTCCGAGACCTCCTCCTAGGGATCGCAGGAAATCCCGCCGTCGAGATGGCAAAAAACTCTCCGGGCGATTCGCGAGGATCGCTTGGGGGTTTGCAGGTTGGAAATGGTTGGACATATCCACAATATTACCGCACAGATAGGGCCATGACGAACCGAAAGTCGCGCGGCTCGGGGTTCGGACGCCTGTTTTCCGGACTTGCGAATCGAATACAATAGTCTACGAGCGAACGCACACCACCTGATTCACGTGAGGAAATCGATGCAAGTCACCCGACGCACCCTGTTTTGCAATTGGAAAAACCTGAGCATTCCTGCTTTCTGGTGCTTTGCACTGGCGTGGATGCTCTCACCGCTTGGAATGGCACAGAGCGACTCCAAGGCGACTTCTTCAACTCCATCGACGACAACCAAGGAACGAAAATTGGAAAAAGCAACCTTCGGCGGCGGGTGTTTCTGGTGCACCGAAGCTGTATTTCAACGGGTCAAAGGGGTTGAAAAGGTCGTCTCGGGTTACACCGGTGGCAAGACCAAGAATCCGACTTATGAGGAAATCTGCACGGGGACGACGGGCCATGCGGAGGTCATTCAGATCGAGTTTGACCCCAAGGTCGTCTCGTTTGGCAAGCTGCTGGAAATCCACTGGAAGACCCACGACCCGACGACGCTCAACAAGCAAGGCTACGACGAGGGCACCCAGTACCGATCGGCGATCTTTTACGAAAACGACGAGCAGAAAAAAGTCGCCCTTGAGTACAAGGAGAAGCTCAACAAGGAAGTTTACGACGGTAAAATCGTCACCGAGATCACCCCGATCGGCGTTTTTTACGCGGCAGAGGGCTACCATCAAAACTATTACAACCTCAACACTGCGAAGGGTTACTGCAGGGCGGTGATCGTTCCGAAGTTAAAAAAGTTTGACGAGGTTTTCTCCGATCTCAAGAAATAGTTCCAAAATGGTTTGAGCTTGGGGAAACGTCCCCAAAAAAGTTTGGGCCAAAAAATTCTGGCCAAAAAAACTTGCCAGTGACCAGATGTGTCACACCCCTCCCGTTGAATAGACGCATCGCCTCGAGGCACCCTAAAAAGTGCATCCAGGCCCCCCAAGAGGTTTG
>QWPJ01000109.1 GCA_003671195.1 Planctomycetota bacterium | reverse complement strand
TCAGGCTTGCGGCGAGTGAATCGATCAATTCTGGATGCATCGGCGGTGTACCATTGGCCCCGAAGTCGCTTGGGGTATCGACGATTCCGGTACCAAAGGTGTAGTGCCACATTCGGTTGGCGACGACCCTTGCGGTCAGTGGGTTTTGTGGATCGACGATCCAGGAAGCCAGGGCTAGTCGGCGTGTTTGCTCGGGGGAATCTTCTTGAAGTTCGGGGCCGTTGAGGGAAGCTACCATAGCCGGGGGAACGGTTTCTCGTTTTAAGAGTGGATCGCCTCGATAGAGTCGATGGATGGTCCCGGGACGAGAGAATGTCCCGATCCAAGCGTTGGGGCCTTGGGTGAGCGCTTTTTTCTCGGATTTCCATTTCCTTTCTTGCTCGAAAAGGTCGATGTACGTTGCTTTTTCGTCGGCATCTAAGAACTCGGTCACTCCATCGATGCTGTCGGCTGAATAACTCGTACGTCCCTTGTCTGAGGCGATCGTTTTCCATCGATCATTTTCGACGAGTGCTTCGATTTGGTATTTCGACGGAGTGCGATCTTGGAATTGCTCGGAGCGATCGCGTCCCCATCGCATTTGAGAGATGGTTTGGGGTTGCTCGAAGTCGATTTGAATCCAGCCTCCATCGGTTTGGTTGGAGATCCAGCTATGGGAGTTACCGGTTTTCCCATCGTTGATGTGTTCGAGTTGATGGATTGGGAAACCCGTTAGAGTGCTTGAGGCTTTTGCTTTTGCTCCTAGAGACGCAAGTGCGACGTTGTTTCCGTTGGCATCGAGGATTTCCCATTCATCGATGCAAGGTTGTGAGCCTCCGGAGGCTTGGATGGTAAAGCGAACGGATTGGGTAAGGGTCGGTTCGAAGGACTCTAGGTTCAGTTTGGAGTTGATCGGTGGAAGGGTCTTGCGGGTAAGCGAGACCTTTTGGGCCTTGTCTTTGAAGGTTTGCAGATCGGGTTGGATCGACGCAATCGCCGAATCGATTTGTTCGAGACGTTGTCTTTTCTCTGGGGTTTGTTCGCTTCGAATCGGTCGTTCACCGAATTGGACTCCCGCGTAGATGGCTTGGAGCGAGTAGAAATCTTTCTGGGTCACCGGATCGAATTTGTGGTCGTGGCAACGGGCGCATCCGATGGTCAAGCCTAGGAAAGCTGTCCCGGTGGTATTGATCAAATCGGCCAGTTCATCCTGTCGTTGCATTAAGGTTAGGTTGACGTCAGGGCTTTTGACTAAGTCATAAGAACCAGCGACGAGGAAGCCCGTTGCGACATCCGAACCGAGGGCGTCGCCGGCGATTTGTTCTTTGACGAATTGGTTGTAAGGTTTATCGTCATTGAACGCAGCGATTACATAATCGCGGTAGGGCCAAGCGTTGTATCGAACTCGGTTGGTTTCGAATCCGTTGGATTCGGCAAAACGGATGACATCGAACCAATGACGAGCCTGCCGTTCGCCGTAGCGAGGGTCAGCAAGGACACGGTCGACGAGTTGTTCGTAGGCATCGATACTCGAGTCGATGGCGAACCTCTCCACTTCCTCCGGGGTTGGAGGAACACCTAGGGCTACGAGGAATAATCGACGGATGAGAGTCTGAGGGTCTGCGCGTTGGGAAAAAGCGAGTTGTTTTTCAGCAAGTGGGCCGGCGAGCCACGCATCGATGATCCCGAGGCTTTTTGAGTCGCCTAGGGGTGTGGACTCCGGCGACTTGGGGGCTCGGAGTGGTCGAAAACTCCATGGGAGCGGTTTTTCCAGAAGCGACGAGTCATCGGGTCCCGTGGCCCCGGCGTCGATCCAGGCTTTGAGAATGCCGATTTGCTCGGCTGACAATCGCTCACCCTCGGGTGGCATTTGGTAGTCGGGGTCCAGCCCTGCGACGACTTGGATCAAGCGGCTTTGGTCGCTGTGCCCTTTTTCGAGAATCGGTCCACTGCTGCTTCCTCTGAGGATTGCCGATCGGAGATCTAGACGCAGGTCAGCAGTCTGTTTGCTAGCACCATGGCAGTTTGAACAGTGTTGGTCGAGGATTGGGAGGACATCGGTTAGGAAATCTGGGGACTTGACTTTAGGAGGGTCAAGTTCTGAAGGGGGTTGCGCGGCGAGCGAATTGGCCGTGAGGGTCAAGACCGCACCCGTTAGAAACGCGCCCGTTAGAAACGCGTTCCAAAGTAGAGGTAATTCCAAGCGACTTCGGAAGTAGATGGTGGTTTTTTTTTTGCGCATAGGATGGGCTAGGGTTAGGGGACTACCAGTATACTCTTCCCGGGGTCGGATAGTGCCGCTTGGGGCCTGGATGAGAATTTTCAATTCTTGTGAGGACTAGGAGTAAGACGCTCATGTCGGGGAACATTGGAATTCGGCCTTGGGTTGACTTTGCGTTTCGAAAGATTTTCGGCAAGCCAGGCAATGATATTTGCTTGATTAGCCTCTTGAATTCGGTTTTGCGCTTGCCTTGCCCGATCCAAAGCGTCGAGTATCAAAATCCTTTTTCTTTGAAGGACTACTTTGATGACAAACTTGTATGCGTCGATGTCAAGGCGAGGGATGCATTAGGGAGAATATTTGTTGTTGAAATCCAGGTGGTGGTGCACACTAGTTTTGCGAAACGGGCGGTGTTTTATGCGTGTTCTGCCTATACGGATCAGCTTGGAAGAGGGCAAGGTTATGGAGAGCTCAAGGCGACCTTTTGCCTTTGTCTTCTGATGAGGACTCTCTGGGATGATTCGCAGTTGCATCACCAATACCGTTTGGTTGAACGGACCACAGGTGGCTTAATCGAAGACTCGATCGAGATTCACACCATTGAGCTATCGAAGTACAATGGGAGCGCCGAGGGTGTCCAATTTGGGACTGAGTTGCAAAAGTGGTGCTATTGGATCAAAAACGCCCATCGGCACACAGTGGAAGATTTAGGTGAGCTGTTTCCAGGTCTTGAGTTTTTGCAGGCGACGAGCGAGTTGAGTGGAATTCGGGCGATTACCGAGGAGAAAGAAATGTACGATTCACGCGAAAAAGCCTTATTGGACTACGAATCCAATCTCATAGATGCCCGTCAGGAGGGGCGTCAGGAGGGGCGTCAGGAGGGCGAATTGATCGGCATGGAAATCGGCCGGATTCAGTTACTTCAGGAGTTACTCGACTTGCCATTGCAGAACCGCGAGGAACTTGCGGCGATGCTATTGGAGGAGATCGTCGGGTTGAGGAAGACTCTGCAAACGATGCTTCGCGACCGAAACGCTTAGGTTTAGCCTTCGGTGCGTTGGTTGTCTCGATGGAGTTTGTACTCAACAGCATCGACCAAAGCGGCCCAGGAGGCCTCGATGATGTTTTCGCTCACACCGATGGTGTGCCAGGAGTGGTTCTCATCGGCGCTTTCGATGTTCACTCGGATTCTTGCCGCTGTACCGGCTTCTCCGTTGACGACCCTGACTTTGTAGTCCACAAGTTGCATCGACTCGATGCTTGGGAAGAAGCGGATTAGGGATTTGCGTAGAGCGGCGTCCATGGCGTTGACAGGCCCATGGCCTTCGGCCGCTTCGACGCAAACGCTCTGCCCGACTTTCAACTTCAGGATCGCCTCTGCGTATTGCTGGTTTCTTGATGTGTCCAAGTCACCTGCGAGGATCTGGTATTTGATGGTTTCAAAGTGCGGTCTGTAGGTCCCCGAGCATTGCTTGACCAAAAGATCGAAGGAGGCTTCGGCTGCTTCGTATTGGTATCCTTGATTCTCCTTTTTCACAACGCTCTCAAGGATTCGATCCAAAAGCAATCGGTCTGGGTCGGATCCATGTTTTTGAGTCAGTGCAGCGATATTCGATCGTCCTGATAGTTCGCTTACCAGAATCCGTCGTTCGTTTCCTACGTGTTCCGGGTTCATGTGCTCATAGGTGTGAGCGAACTTGTTGACGGCGTGAACATGCATACCTCCTTTATGGGCAAACGCGCTTCGGCCGACAAAAGGCTGACTGTTGCGTGGAACCAAGTTGGCCGTTTCGTAGATGTAGCGTGACAGTTCGGTCAAATGCTGGAGCGAACCGTCTCGGAGCATTCGGTAGCCTTGCTTCTTGAACTGAAGATTCGAGATCACGCAGACCAGATCGGCGTTTCCGCAACGTTCTCCGATCCCATTGAAGGTGCCTTGGATTTGATCGCAACCCGCATCGATCGCTGAGAGGGAGTTGGCAGTAGCAAGGTCGCCATCGTTGTGGCAATGGATCCCGAGGCGGGGGCCTAATGGATCGAGTCGGATTTTGGAGTCCTTGACGACTTGTGAAACTTGTTCTGGAAGCGATCCTCCGTTGGTATCGCAAAAGACGATCCATTTGGCACCGGCCCGGGCTGCGGTCTCTACTGCTGAAAGTGCATATTGAGGGTTCGCCCGGTAGCCATCGAAATAGTGTTCAGCGTCGTAGACTATCTGCGCATATCGCGAGAGGTACTCGACGGTTTCCCCGATCATGTCGAGGTTTTCCTGGAGGCTCACACCGAGGACTTCCGTTGCATGGAAATCCCATGATTTTCCGACGATGGTGATCACAGGGGTTTGGGCAGCAATCAGCGCGGCGAGGCCTGGGTCGTCAGCGGATTTCATTCCGCGTCGCCTGGTCATACCAAAAGCGGCCAGCAGGCTCGAGCCAAGCTTCAACTGCCGTGCCTTTTGGAAGAACATTGCGTCTTTTTCGTTCGATAGAGGATACCCCCCTTCGATCATATCGACACCTAGCTCTGCGAGCCTCTGAGCGATATTGAGTTTGTCTTGCAGGGACAAGCTCACTCCTTCGCCTTGGGTACCGTCACGGAGCGTTGTGTCGTAGATGAGGATCGATCGTTCTTGCATGATTTTTGCTGATTGTAAAAACAAAAAAACCCCTGAAGCGGCAGGCTTCAGGGGTTGGGTTGCAAACTTTGATTGCGACTTGGTTTCAAAGAAGAAACACTCCCCAAGGCCTACCGGCGCTCGGGGATAATAATCTTCGGTCGATTTGAAACAAAGTGATCTCGCATGGGACTTATTCTTTTCTCCAGCATGAGTGTTGTCAACTCGAACCATTTAAAATCCCTTGGAGTAGCCCAGGGATATTTGCTTTTTTGAGGGAATCCCGAAGCCTCGGATGGACAAAGACCCGCACACGCTTGACCATCGCGTCGAACTGCCTTGTCGCGAGGGCTTGGACCACCGGTGAGACTTCGATCAATTCAAGGTATTGTCCTGATTTCTGGCGGATTCGAAGATCGAACTGGACTTCGCACTCCACCGGAGGCGCGTCGATCAGGACGTCGTGAATCCCAACGTTGGATCGAGTGCTGTTGGAAAGCGCACTTGCAAGTCTACTCGATAGCTCGAAAAGTTCGGCGTAGGGTTTGCTGGCAATCGAGCGATGGAGTTCCGGTTCGCAGAAACGATCGAATTGGGCGATTCGCTTGTAGAGCATTCTATTGGGGCCGAAGATTCCCGAGGCGCACGACTCGCTTGGGGCACCCTTCGAATGGGCCAAAACCGACGTTCTGAAGGATGAGTCATCCATGTTTAGCCAGGATTCGACTAGCTCTGAACGATTTCTTAGCTCAAAGACCGAGCGTTGTAGCATGGCCGTTGCACTGCGGACTGCATGATGCCAGTAGACTTCGCTGAACATGATGTACCTTGCAAAAACCATCATCTCGGCGGCCGTGCGACCTTTCTCCGAGAGTGCAATCCGATTTCGTTCGGCATCGATACACATCGAGGAGACGAGTCGATGGCGGTCGAAATTCCGACCATAAGGAACTCCTGCATGCACCGAATCCCTTTCGAGATAATCGAGCTTGTCGATGTCGATCGGCCCGCTCAATATCGAGCGCAGGATCGCATGGAGCGGATCGATCGAGCGGCCTGGCTCGGGATCGAGAAATTCGCCGATCGCCTCTGGATCCAAGTCCCAATCGGACTTGAGCAATCCGGCGAGTTCCGAGTGCTCCAAGAGCCTCTGGGCCAGAAGTTCATGGCGGGGTGAGCCCAGGAGCCCAAGGTCTTCGATCAGATGGCAAAAAGGCCAATGTCCAAGATCGTGAAGCAACGCCGAGACGATCATCAAGGAAGCGTCAGAATCGCCGAAGAGCACGGGCTGTTTTGGGTCGTTGGCAAGTTGTTTAAGCACATCGATGGCATTGCGGTAAACGCCCAACGAGTGCTCAAAGCGCGAGTGGGTTGCTCCAGGGTAGACCAACGAAACGAGCCCGAGTTGCGTCAGGCCGGCGAGTCGGCGAAAAGGGGCCGTATCGATCAGTCGGCGGACCCGAGGTGTGATCGGAACGTCGATTTCCGGGCTGATGCGAATCACCGACGAGGTAGGTTGCAGTTCCGGAATCATAGGCGTACTGGGGCTAGAAACTAGTTTCCCAAGGGCCCAGAGCCCAATGAGAAGCGGTTCGTTTTGTCAGGGATTCTAAAAATTCCTGGGTAAAGCGGCCTATTGCCCGACTCAGGACGCTCCGGAGGCACAGAGTTCCCTCGACGAGACGCTAGAATAGACTGCGTAGAGAATATTTTAGCAGGATTATAGAAAAGCGGACGGTGGGCGCAACTTACCGAAGCTACATGTCAGAGTCGATTTGGCCGGAAGGCCAAGCAACCACGGAACTTCTCGTCGAGGTCCGCGAGGGTAAACCCCAGGCGGTCGAAGAGCTTCTAGATCGCCATCGAGATCCATTGCGACGCATGATCGCCATGCGACTCGACCAACGCCTCGCCCAGCGAGTCGACGTGAGCGATATCATCCAGGACGTGCTCATCGAGGCCAACCGCAGGCTCGTCGATTACGTCAATACACCGACCATTCCTTTCCACCTGTGGATCCGTCAAATCGCCAAGGACCGAATTATCGATGCGCATAGGCGGCATCGACTCTCGGCCAAAAGGAGCATCGATCGCGAACAAGGCCCGATCGGATTTGCTTCGAACGAAAATTCCACAATCGAATTGGCAAACCAATTCAAAGACCAGGGATTGACACCAGCGGCCGCCGCAACTCAGAAAGAACTCGCCTACCACATGGAGTTGGCTATAGGTCAACTCAAAGAAGGGGACCGTGAGATCATCCTCATGCGGCATTATGAACAACTCAATAATCAGGAAATCGCCCAATCCTTGGGTCTGTCCGAACCCGCAGCGAGCATGCGCTATCTCCGCGCAATCAAACGACTCAGAGAAGTGATCGAAAGCCTCCCGAATCTCCACAAGGAAATTCGTGAATGAACGCCGAGGAGATGGAACTTGACGATTTACAAGTCGACGAGAATTTGGCTTTGTTGGTCGCCGAACTGACCGACCGATTGCAGAAAGGCCAGACCGTCGACTTGAACCAAATCTGTAGCGAGCATCCACTTTGCCGCCAGCATCCAGCACTGGCCCAGGAGCTCAAGGCCCTTTGGGGTACCATCATCGTGACCGATGCGATCGGCAGTCATGAAGTGCGGTCCATGGATAAGGCCGAATCGGCTTCCGGGGGGGATTCCAATGTCTGGCGGTTGGCTCTCCCGTGCGTCTTTGGCGATTACCGCTTGGTCGAAGAAGTCGGACGCGGTGGTATGGGGGTGGTCTATCGCGCCGAACAGATCAGTCTCGGGCGCCAGGTAGCCGTCAAGATGATTCTCAAAGACCAGTTGGCATCGGATACCGAGCGTCAACGTTTTTTCGCAGAGGCACGCGCGACGGCCAAGCTCCAGCATCCGAGTATCGTGCCAGTATACGATGTCGGCGAAATTGACGGTCGTCCCTACTTTGCCATGCAATATGTCCAGGGACGGACCCTTCAGGAACTGATCAATGCGTCGGCCATCGACGATCGTCAATCGGTCCGCATTGTGGAGATGATCGCCCAGGCCGTCGACTTTGCCCATCAAAACGGCGTGCTCCATCGAGACATCAAGCCATCGAACATCCTGGTCGATTCGGAAGGACTAGCTCGATTGACCGACTTTGGACTTGCCAAACACACCGACGCCGGAGAATCGCTCACCCGCACCGGTGTGGTCTTAGGAACCCCCAGCTACATGAGTCCCGAACAAGCCAGCGGACGGATGGGACAGATCAGCCCCGCCTCGGATGTCTACAGTTTGGGCTCCGTTCTCTACCATGCTCTTACCGGTCGACCTCCTTTTGTCGCCAAGACGACCATGGACATGCTCTTGCAGGTCATGGAGCAAGACCCACCGAGTCCTCGATTGCTCAATCCCAAGCTCGATCGGGACTTAGAGATGATTCTCGTTCGGTGTCTTCAAAAACCACCGGATTTGCGGTATCCGAGCGCCGCGAAGCTTGCGTCGGACCTGAGTGCCTATCTCAACGACGAGCCGATCTCTGCAAGGTCTGGTCAGTTTGCACAGGTAGTAGCAAGATGGTTTCGCGAGACCCATCACGCTCCGGTATTGGAAAACTGGGGGTTGCTCTGGATGTGGCACTCCCTGGTCTTGGTCATCGCAAGTGTGCTGACCGAGCTTCTCCAATGGAATCACGCCGGCCGACTCTCCTATGCCCTGCTCTGGACCGTTGGACTCGGGAGCTGGGCGGCGGTCTTCTGGGCCTTGAGGCGACGGATGGGACCGGTCACGTTTGTCGAGCGTCAAATCGCCCACGTCTGGGGTGCGGCAATGATCGGCATCGGAGCGCTCTTTCCTGTCGAGTGGGGGCTTGAACTCGAGCCCTTGACGCTCACGCCACTTCTGGCGGTGATCACCGGAATGATGTTCTTTATCAAAGCGGGGATTCTCAGCGGTGCGTTCTATCTTCAAGCATCCAGTTTGTTTTTATCGGCCGCAGCGATGCTTGCCTGGCCCGAGATCGCTCATCTGATCTTTGCCCTCGTCGCGGGCCTTTGCTTTTTTATCCCCGGCCTGAAGTACTATCGACTCCGTCGATCCCTAGAAGCTCTGACCGCTCGGCCATTTTGCGATCCAGCGTTGACGGTAAAAAAACGCAGAGAGCCCTGATCTTTCGACCAAGGCCCTCTGGGTTCAATTCGGTGTTATCCGATCGACTTACTTGTGAGTAAAGTCGAGGTACCACAATCCGTCATCCCACTCCAGGGAGACACGTCTCCATCCGAGTGGAACTTGGGGATAAGGATAGAAAGGCCCGATGTATGGCCAAGCCGAAGCGCTGTACTGCTTGGGGTAGCTCACAGCCGCAGCGTTTGGATACGCTGCATAGCTTGGCCAAGCGTAGTTGGGCATGTAGGGTTGGTCGTAGCGAGCAACTCCACCACCGTAACTAGGCCCACCCTGCATCGGCATTGGAGCCTGGGGTGCAACGACGTTGCCGGTGTAAGGTCCACCAACTCCGCCGCCGACGACAGAACCGCTATTGACCGAACTTGCGGCGAAGGGCCGAGGAGCCGCTCCGCTGATTCCAGGGGCAACCGGGGTTGCCATCGCTCCAACGCCAGGAACTCCAACGCCAGGAACTCCAACGCCAGGAACTCCTACGCCAGGAACTCCTACGCCAGGAACTCCTACGCCAGGAATACCCACACCGGGAACTCCAGGAATCTGACCGCTAGCCGGTTGAACTCGGTTGACCGTCACTTCGTCGACCACACGTTGCACGCCTGAGACGTACTGAGCAGTCTTGAGAACCATCGCTTTTTGCTCCGGAGTCGAGACATAACCTCGAACCCAGACTTCTCCGTCGACGGTCGATACATCCAGATCAAAACCCTTGAGCTGTCCAGAGGTCTTTGCCGACCCGAGCTTGCTAAGGATTTCCGTGGTGATCGCCGAATCGACGGACGACTCAGCCACAGGCATCGGTTTGGATGCTGCCGGGACTTCGTCGGCTACATCGGTCAAAAGGGCTGGGATTTGGTTTGCCGAAGCAGGGACCACGCCCGATGTGTCGTCGGACTTGGCGTCCTGGACACTGGCGGCCACGTTGACCTTGCAATCCACGGACTTGACACCCTCGGTCTGGCGAGCGGCCACCATGACACGGTCAAGTTGCTGTTGGCTTGCTGCAGCCCCCGAGACGGTTACGTTACCGTTCTCGACGGTAAGATCGACATCAAATCCCTTGAGATCGATCTGAGCCTTTTTCACAGTAGCGATAATGGCATCGGCGATCTCGCGATCCCCGCCAAACGCCGTCCAGGGAGCACTGGCGGTCAGCGAAGCGATCGCCATGCTCAAAAAGAATCGTCGCATGGATATCCTCCTACGATATGTTATGCGGGAACAACGGCGCTTTGGAGCCATTCATTCAGAACCTCGGCACCTGCAAGCCGCTTGACGAGAAGACTGCAGGGGGACTGATCGCATTCAACTTCCGATTCAGGCGGGATTCCATTCCCTTTCCCCAATCGGCTCATATCCGTTGAACGCGGCCCCCCACACTCGACCAGTCTAGCTGGATTGCGAATACAACCTATGTTTCGGCAATCCTGGTCCAGAATCGAAACGTTTTTACCAATTTTGACGCGCTTCGGGACGATTCCTACAACTCCGATCGTTCCGGCCCCCATCCAGCTTTGCGCTATGCACAAAAGCCCCCTAATCGGTAAACTTGAACACGCCTGTCTCTGGCTTGCTATCGAATCCCTCGAATTCATTTATCGTTCTATGCCCATTGCCACCGAAATTCGATTTTCCTCCCGATGCGTCAAACTCCCGAAACGCACGATCGAACAAGCCGTTGCACAAATTGCTAGCGATTATGGCTGGGAGGATGGTGAAATCTCGATTGCCATCGTCGACGATGCTCAGATCCACCAAGTCAATCTTGAGTATCTAAAACATGACTATCCAACCGATGTGATCAGTTTTGACACCACCGAATCGGAGAGCTTTCTCGAGGGCGATGTGATCGCAAGCGCCCAGACGGCCCATCGGATCGCGACCGAAAACCAATGGCCCGCCCCGCACGAGTTGTTGCTCTACATCATCCACGGCATGCTACACGTGATCGGACTAGAAGATTCGACCGAGTCGCAAGCTAAAAAGATGCGTGCTCAAGAGAAGTACTATTTAGAGGCGATTCTCGGGGACTCGACGGTCTGCAAGGAGGCTCGCTGAGCCCCTCTCTAGGTGATCTCTACGAGTTTCCCATGGCGAAGCTCCCGACAAGCCGCCATCGAACTGGCCAGTTCGAGCGAATGGGTCACAACAATCAGGATCGCGTTTTGCTCCTTAGGGACCTCTAGGAGCAGTTGACCGATCTTCTTTGCATTTTCCGAATCGAGGTTTCCCGTCGGCTCATCGGCCAAAAGCAATGTCGGTTTAAGGAGCAAGGCCCGGGCTACCGCGACCCGTTCTCGTTCGCCTCCGGAAAGTTGACTCGGTACATGCCCTAATCGATGCGAGAGTCCAACGCGATCGAGCAAGTCTCTGGCTCGTTTTTGATGTTCGGCGGTCGCTTTGCCAAATGCCAACGAGGGCAAAAGGGTATTCTCCAGCACGTTCCATTGCGGGAGTAAATGGTGATCCTGGAAGATAAATCCGATGTGTTGGTTGCGAAATTTCGCCTGTTGGTTTTCGCCTAACAAATAAGGATTGCTTCCTTGGAGTTCGACCGTCCCTGAACTTGGAGCGTCCAAAACACCAAGAATCTGTAGGAGTGTCGATTTGCCCGACCCGCTAGGACCGATCACGGCCAAGTTGTCCCCACGGTTGATCTCCAAGCAAAGGCCGTCGAGCACGGAGATTTGCTCCTGGCCGTTGCTGTACGTCTTGCACAGGTCTTTGACACACAGGTCGCTCATGGAGGTTGGCCGTTGGTTTGAGATCAGTTTCCGATACAGCAGTGATTGAGAATTTCGTCGGCGCTGGCTAGGTACCCGACGTAAAAATCGCCGAACTGACCGTACGTGGCGCTGGCTTTGTCGAACCGCATCGTATAGACGATGTCTTTGAGGAACTGAGGGTTTCGAGCCCAAAGCGTCACTCCCCATTCCCAGTCGTCCAAGCCCACCGAGGTGGTTACCAGTTGGGTGACTCGCCCGGCAAAAGCCATCCCGCTCTGGGCGTGTTCGGCCATCATCTCGGTCCTAGCACTGAAGGGCTCGAGGAACCAGTTGGCGCCGACATCTCGCGATTTATTCATCGGGTAGAAACACATCGAGGGCCAAGTTGGGAATTCCGGGGCGAGGCGTTGGGCATGCATCACCGGGATCCTCCGTTCGTACGAGGATAGCTTGGCCTGGAACGTCGGTGAGTTGGGATCCTCGCCGCCTCGGATGAGTTTCTCGGCGTATTGCTCTTTATTAGGGAGATACTCGCTGATCTCGGACATCGACACAAAGGAGTAGGTCGCAACGAGGGCATGTCCGAGTCTTGTCGATAGCAAGCGTTGGTGGAGCCGGTCGATGCGCAAGGGATCGGGGTCCATGGCGATCAAGCCGATATCGGCCTTGTGACCGCTGATGATAAACCACTGAAGGCGTTCTGGCCGGTCGTTGAGTTCGTTGAGGCAATCGGAGAACTGCTGTTTGGCTGCAGCGATCTCCACAGGGTTATTGAGCTTTGCCAGTTCGCGTCGATCCCAACGGTAGAAGTAATGGCCGCAGTGCCAGCCTTGGACCGGAACCCTGGACGGTTCGGGAAGATTCGCCGGTGCATGGGGATGTCCGGGCTGATGTTGCATCGCTGGTGTTTGAGTCATTGGTTCGCCGGTGGATCGGTGGGTTAGAACAAACGGTTATAGCCATTGAGGGCCGCAACGCGGTAGGCTTCGGCCATCGTCGGGTAGTTGAATGTCGTGTCGATGAAGTACTCGAGGGTATTGTTCGGCGCCGGTTGCTTCATGATGGCTTGTCCGATGTGGATGATTTCCGAAGCGTTGGGGCCGAAGCAATGGACTCCGAGTATTTCGAGGGTTTCACGATGGAATAGGATCTTGAGCATCCCGATGGCCCGGCCGGTGATCTGAGCTCGTGCGAGGCTTTTGAACTGGGAGTGTCCAACCTCGTAGGGGACTTTGTCGGCAGTGAGTTCCCGTTCGGTTTTACCGATCGAGCTGATTTCCGGGCTTGTGTAGATCCCATTGGGGATATCGGTCAAATGGAGGTCCTCTTGGGCTCCGAGGATATGTCGCGTTGCGGCCCGGCCTTGCATGTACGCGGCGCTTGCAAGCGAAGGAAAACCGATGACATCGCCGACGGCGTAGATATGGGGGCAAGAGGTTTGAAAGCTTTGGTTGACTTTGAGCAAGCCTCTGGAGTCGGGGGTGATACCGACACGATCGAGCTGTAGTTTGTCGGTGTTCCCGGATCTTCCATTGGCCCAAAGGAGAATATCCGTTTTGACTTGCTTGCCACTTTCCAAATACAAAACGACCCCATCGTCTTTGGGCTCGATTTTGGAGAAGCTCTCGTTGTGTCGGATGATGACTCCTGAGTCTCTCATCTGGTAGCTCAGCGCATCGATGATTTCATCGTCGAGGAACTCAAGCAACTTTGCACGCGTGTTGATCAAGTTGACTTTGATTCCAAGATTTCGGAACATCGAGGCATATTCACAGCCGATCACTCCTGCACCGTAGATCGTGATCGATTGGGGCTTGGTCTTCAAATCCAGGATCGTATCGCTATCGAAAACGCGGGGATGGCTAAAGTCGACGCCAGCGGGTCGGAACGGACGCGATCCGGTCGCGATGATGATGTTCTCGCCGCGGATGTGGGTTTCCGGATCGATTTCCAGGGTGTGCTCGTCGATGAATTTGGCATACCCATGGAAGACAGGGACGTTGTTGCGTTCATAGAAACGCTGGCGCATCTCGACCTGCTTGTTGATGATCGAACGGGAACTGGCCCGCAGTTGGGCGATCGTCGGATTGATGTGGATACCCATATCTCGGACGATGGTATTATTCATGGCTTCCATCATCGAGTAGATGGAAAACCGAAGGGCTTTGCTTGGGATCGTACCCCAATGGGTACACCCTCCGCCGATCTCTTTATAAGCTTCGATGACGGCGGTTTTCTTGTCGGCCTTGGCCGCTTGCATCGCGGCCCCCTCGCCGCCTGGGCCTGTGCCTATGACGACAACGTCGAAATGATTAGGTTGCACCGAAACTCTCCTTCGTTAATCAATTACGAGCGATAGTCAATTGCGGGTTATCGGGTTATCGGGTCGGGAATCCGTCAAAGGGCTTACCAAGGTCGAGAGGTGATCAGGCCTTCTTCGGGACTGCTGGCCATGGCATAGAGCCGTTTAGGAATGCGGCCGGCAAGGTAGGCTTCGCGTCCTGCGATGGCTGCATGCCGCACGGCGCTGGCCATCATCACCGGATCGCGAGCATGAGCAATCGCCGTATTGAGCAGCACGCCATCGGCGCCGAGTTCGAACACCTCAGCGACATCGCTGGCGGTCCCTACCCCGGCATCGATAATCACCGGGTAATTCGGGTCATCGCTTTTGAGGTACTCGAGGATGATTTTTAAGTTGTTCTCATTGAGGATGCCTTGTCCACTGCCGATAGGACTCGCCGCCGGCATGACGCTTGCCGCACCGGCAGATTTCAACCGCACGGCCATGATGGGACAGTCGCTGGTATAGCAGAGTACCTTGAAGCCATCCTCGACGAGTCGCTGGCAGGCATCCAGGGTTGCTAGGGGATCGGGCAAGAGGGTTTTGGTGTCTCCGAGGACTTCGAGTTTGACCCAATCGGCTCCGGGGTTTCCCAGTTCGCGCAAGATCTCCCGGCCCATCCTTGCGACCCGAACGGCATCCTTGGCGTTGAAACAGCCAGCGGTATTGGGCAGTAGGGTGAATCGGTCTGTGTCGATAAAGTCCAAGAGGTTTTTCCCGTCGCGATCGTAGAGTTTCTCTCGCCGGATCGCGACCGTCACGCAACTCGTGCCGCTCGCATCGAGCGATTCTCGCATCTGCTCGAGCGTATCGTATTTGCCTGTTCCGACGATCACTCGTGAGGCAAGAAGCTTACCGGCCACATCGAGCCGGTGGGTCGACTCAGGGTTATTCGGTGCGCTATTCGCTGGGCTTTGAGGGGACTTTGGGTTCATCAGCCACCACCTACCAAGGTAACGACTTCGATGCGATCGCCGGGTTGAACGCGGTAGGTGTCATACTGGGACTTGGGCAAGATCTCCTCGTTGACTTCGACGGCACAAAAGCGGCTTTCGATCTTAGCCGCATCGAGCAAGGCCCGGACGGTCGTCTCGGGCTGGGCTTGATGCGAAGCACCGTTGAATTCAAATTCGATCATGAGCGAAGCGACTCATCGAGTGTGCGATCTGGGGCAGGACACATACTCTAGTTTAGCTCAACGGGATGAAATCCAACAGGGTCACGATCTGGCACTCAATCTGTAGATTCGCAACTTTTTCTCGACGAACTCCCCGAGCGCATCGTTTTCCTACCCGAAGCGTGCTTTTCTGATTCGCAGGGCCCGACCTCCGAACCCATGGGTACGCGATCGGTCGAAAGCGTCGCATCCTCCAGAGGGCGCGTCGGTGCCGCGAGCAAGACTAGCGGATCGTCTTGCCAGGAATCCAAGAATGGAGTCCCAGTTGCCCGGTCTCCAAGCGACCTTCGAGGGGCGATTCCAACGCGGCGGATCGAACGGGCCAATCGAGATACCCAGTCGATCTTTGAGGTAGATGCTGGTGAATCTTTTTCCAAGGTTCCGGCAGGTCCAGGCATTCGGCCAGTTGAGGCTTCTGACAGGCCTCTTTTAAATGCTCGATCAGGATTCGACGCACCTCGAGGATCGCTCGAGGCGTGGTATGGACCGAGCCGTGATTGGCCTGGACGACGATCTGCGTCTGGGCATCCTCCATCTGCGCGCTGGCAAACGAAACGATTCCATCGGATTCCATCGTGTCTTTAGAAAACCAACTCGAGTTTTCAATCATTCCGATAATGTTGTGGTAATGGACCCAAGACGCCCTGCGCGATCGCAAGAGGACCGGGAAAATCGGTGAGTCTGGATTCAATGAATCGATGCTGGTCTTGGTGATCAAGAGCTCGGTGTCCCGGAAAATGTCGGGATTCTGACGGATCAGCGAGTTGGTCACCTCGATGACCCCAGAAGGAAGCTGGATGAGTTTTTTTCCAAGCCACTGCGTGTAGTCGTTGGCATAGTCACTACCGCGATGCGGAGTTGCTATCGTCACGACGCGTTGGATCGAGGGGTTCGGATGAAAGAATAAAACGCTGGCCAGACGTTTTTTTTCTTCTTCGCTGGCCCGGAGCTGATCAAACGATGCATCGCTGAGGATCCGCCAAAACTCCTCCCCGCTCTCGATCGTCTGCATCCGCGAAACCAATCCACCCATGCTGTGACCGACCAATACCATCTGATCGAGCACCGGGGACTGCGCATTCGGATCGATGTTACGGCGGAGTTCTGCCAAGTCGGCTCGCATCTGCGATGCACTGATCCAAAAGGGCTGACCCGTCGGATATTGATAAAACCAAAATTGGTAGTTCTTGCGCAACTCGCGAAACGACCGCAGGTCGTTGAACATCGGCATCCATGTCATCGGACTCGACCACAGACCATGGACCATCAGAACCGGTATGCGGTTCGGATCAAACGGTTCGAGCATGTACACGCCTCGGAGCTTTTGCGATTGGTCCGGGAACAACAAACCGGTCGTGCTGTTGGTCTGCTCTTTGAATTTTGGATTCTCAAGGAAATGTGCAAGGGGTGTGCTCAAGTCGGATTGGATAGGAACCAACCGCTCATTCAACCCCAACTCGGCGGCCGAGAGCGGGTCGTGGAGCTCAAGCACACACGGATGACGGCACGTCGAGGGATCGTCCGATGCACCGCCCGATGCACCGCTCGATGGACCGTGATTCGCAGGGGTCGTGACCCGCAAAATCGCAGTCACAGGAAACGATAGACCCTCAGGGTAATACTGCTCGGCCGCCGTTTCGTTCTCCGGCCGCTTGCGCACGGCCAACATCGGAACCCCGATCCCATAGGTCACATTCCCCGCATCAATCGTCTTGACCTGAAAGTCGCTGCAGAATTTCAATTCACCAAAATCGTCGTCCGACCAAGGCCCGCGATTGGCGACTCGAACATCGTGAGACGCACTATCGGTGCTGATGCGATAGCTCAATCCCGGTCGAAGATTCCCTTCGCTACTGACGATCCGTAGGACGGCTTCGAGCGAAGTGTTGTACAAATCGCATGCACCTCGGAACTGGGGATCATAAGGGTTGCGAAATCCATCGAGTTCGGGGCTAAAAAGGTACAAATAAGCGTTGCTCACGGCCACCGAGTACATGTCGAGCGCTTTGCCCGGATTGCCGCTTCGCTGATACCGAATCCCCAGAATGTAAGCCAATTCCGAGATCGCATAGGTCTTTTCAGCCCCTTTCTCATCGGTGGCAACTCGCTGGAGGTTTTCCAACGCCAACTCCGGATTGTGGTGGAACAGATCCAAAACATCGTAATGCCTAAGAAGCGATATCGTCCGACCCGTGGGCTGAGGTCCTGACCGATTCATCAGACTCAACGCGTCGGTCAAAGGATTGACCGGCGTGCGACGCGGTTGGAGATACCGCTGCGAAGTGCAACCGACCATCGTCGGCACTAGGTGCAAGAGCACCAGGAGCATCAGCGCGCGTTTCCATTGCGATCGATGCGTCAAGGATGCCATGGTTCAAAGCTGCGCGTTGTTTGCCTCTACGAAATTCACAGCCCTGAGTCGGACTGCTCGCCAACTGATTCCATAGCAAAAGATCAGAAGGCAATGCAACCTGAGTCCCCGAAAAACCGAATTTTGATTGCTAGCAATCGCCGGGGCTCTGGTCGCTCCAGACAGCTTACTGTCGCTTGACCTTCGACTTGGTCAAAAACGCAGAAATGAAAAACATCACCAGGAGCAAAGGGACGCAACAGGTGCAGATGGTCCCTAAGACTTGCGTGAAAAAACCCGACTTCTGGACCGAAGGGTTCGGTGCGGTGTTGGAAGTTGGGAATCCTGGAACGGATCCGCCTGGGCCGTTGTTCGAATTGCCGAGCCCGCCGTTGGGGGCCGCAGATCCCGATGCTTGCCGAGATCCAATACCGGTGACTTTGTCGTTGTTGGGAGTGGCCAAGGCCTTGAGAACCTCGGACACATCGAGATCGCCCAGGCCCTCGAGCAGGGCGAAATCATCACCGTTGTTTCCTTGGTCTGTCCCACTTCCTTCGGCCAGGATTTCCTGAATGGCATTGGACAGGGAGGCTTGATCGTCGGCCCGACGGTAGCTGTGAACTCGCGTGGCCAAAGAGTGATCTCCTCGCATGTCGACCCCGATCGCATCGATGATGATGCCTCGAGAGAGAATATCGGGCAAGTACTGATCTAGAAGCGCTTGGTCGGACGCTTCGCCATCGGTCACAACGATCAGACGATAGGTCCCGTAGATTTTTTTGGATCGGAGGGCTAGCAGTTCATCCGAAGCGATTCGAAGAGCATCGCCCAGGGGGGTTCCGCCGTTGGCTCGCAAGTTGTTGATGCGTCCGATAGCTTCCGCTGGATTGACTGGCCCGATAGGGATGAACCAATTTCCATTTTGACGGGCTCCATTCAGAAGCAACACCCCCACGTTGGTCCCTGGCGCGATCTGCTGGATGACCTGCGTGAGCGAGCTTTTTGCTGCATCGATTCGGCTTCGACGGTCGCGGCGCATGACCTCGCGCATCGAACCGGAATCATCCAATACGATCACAACGTAGTCGTTAGCTCCTGCGTAACTCGGCTCGGCAGAGCTGAGAGTTAGGAAAGAGACGAGCCCAATGCAAAGCGTTGAGAGGGTCCACAGGGAGCGTGCGATGGTTGTCATAGGACGAGGGGTCCGTTAGTCCATTAGAAGTTGAAATCGGTAGGCGTTAAGGCTTCGGGATTGACTTTCACGATTCGAAACTCGACTCGCATGTTCTCTTTGGCTTCGTCGATGTTCCGGGGCTTGGGAATCACCGGTTCCATGATGCCTGCGCCGACGGGGACAATCTGGGACAGATCGACGGTAATCCCGGACTCCTTGGCAAATTTCTCGAGTGATTTTTTGACCGCTTCGGCTCGAGCTTGGGACAAGGTCAGGGCGGCCTGCATGGTGACGGTCGGATCGGGATTGCCGCCGCCGAAGGCCCCGTTTTTGATCAAATCGACGACTTCTTTGGTGCGGTTTAAGTCCAAGGGTTTTCCGTTCATGAAGTACCTGTAGTTGCCTTGGGTTCCGTTCTGCTGGATGATTCCTTTGGAAGTTCCGGCTTTGATCAGATCCATCAGGGTCTTCGATGGGTCAGCGTGTCCTCGAATGACGACCGCAGCGTTACCGAACTGGCTGGCCTGCTTCAGAGCGCGGAGGAATTCAGCACCGTAGCGGTCGCTGGAAAAGGATTGCTCGTTGGGTTCAAAGTTGATCGAGAAGCTGACGATGGTGTTGGCATCGAGGTTTTCGCCTAGAAACATCTCGGTCGATTCGGCGCTGGGGTTGAAGCGTTCGACGTTGCTCGGTTCGACGTACTCGATCCCGCCGAGCTGCGAGAGCTTTTTGTAGTCGAAGTCGTTGGGTTCAAATCCTGCTCGGGCTTGTGCGTACTTCCACTGTGTCGCCAGGTTGATGGATCGAGTCATGACTTCGTCGAATCCGCTGGCATTGGATTTTTGTTTGAAGAATGCGATCTGTCCGGGCAACCCGACGAATCCGCAGTCGAGCAGCAGGCCATGCACATCGCCTTCGAGCGTCGGTAGAACTTCTTTGCCAAAAATTCTCTGCGAGACCGTGAGGATCTTTTCGTATTCCTTGGTCATTTTGCCACTTTCGCCATACGCTTTGCGCATCGCGACGATTTGCTCGGTGGCCTTGAGGTTCCCAGCGACGAATTTTTCGACCCAGTCCCGGTTGGCCTCGTACCAGTCGCTTCGAACGGCGTAAACGTCGGCGATCGAGCGGCTCATTTGAACGGTGCTGTTGACCACGTGGGCTCCTTCGACGGTTCCCTCGGCGCCGGTACCGACAGCATCGAGTCCGCTCGTCAGTCCGATCATGTCCGGAGTAACCACGCAGCAAGCGTCGAGGGTTGGGTCGTTTTTGAAGGCCGTCGCCGGGCCGTCTGGTCCGGTGATGTCTTTGGTCCAGACGATTTCGACATCTTCGCGATTCAGACCGGCAGCAGCCAAGGAGTCATAGAGTAGGCCTACGTGGGGGCCACCTTGCTGGCAGGCGATCTTTTTGCCCTTGAGGTCATTGAGGTTCTTGACCCCTTTCTTTGCAACGATGTGATCCCCTGCACTCCAGGAGAGTTGCAAGATGATGACCGGTTTGGTTCTGGGGTCTGCTCCGAGAACTTCACCCGCCAGTCCGATCATGTGCATCGTGCCCCGGAGCATGGGGGATTTGCCCGACAAGTAGTTTCGCACTTGGCCAACAAAATCGTCCCCTGGGACCAATTGCATGTCCAGGCCCATCTGCTGATAGGTTGAGCCTTGGCCTGTCTTGAGATCCCCGTTGGCTAAGAACGTGGCGATGTCACCACCCCAAAAAATGTAGGGGACTTCGACGGTTTTGTTGTTCGCCTTAGGTCCGTTGGCCACGGCGCCGACTTGGACCGGCCCGACCAATTTGGAAAAAAGCTCTTGGGCCAAAGCCGATTGCCCGAGCCCCAACGCCGTAGCGAGGCAAAGAACAAGAGCCAGTGGTTGGGATCGTAAGGCGTGTGGCATAGCATGCTCCTGGTACAAGGAATTGCAAAAACTGTTGATGGCTACTTGATGGCCATTTTCGCTTATCGAATCCCCATCGATTCTAATAGGCGGATTTCCTCTTCCATCTGGGCGCGCTGAGGATCGGAAATATCGGGATCTGGTAAAAGCGAGCGACGTGTGCAGTTGATGAGTGCTTGCAGGGTCTGGTAACGCCGAGTTTGCTTGATGGCTGGCTGCAAAAAGTCGCGGACGATGGTCTTTAACTCCTCGGCGTTTTTGGGCGGAACCGCCTTGAACTGACTGCGCAAGGCCGCGTAGGCCGCCGAAGAGTAGTCCTCCTCGAGCCCCTCTTTGTCGAGCCATTGGACCAATTCTTCCGTAGCTAGCTTGGTCGGACCGAGCATCCATCGGATGAACTCGAGGCGATCTTCGCCGATGGGATCCAAGATCGGGATGATCAAGTCCCCGACACGTCCTGGACGTCGGATGTCTGGCGAGAGCAAGTGGATGCGGGCGGTCATCAGCAGCCAGATGACTTTCCCTCTGAGTTTCGGGTCGCTCATCATGCCCTGGATTTTCCCGGTCAGTCGGCGCTCGGTCTCATGGGCCCCTTCGCCAACGCTTCCAAACTGCGTATCGGCCTCGTCGACGAAGATGACGACTTTCTCGAGGGCCTCGAGCACCCGGCGGAGCCGTTCGAAGATCACATCGGTTTGGCCGAACCACTGGCTGCGAATGTTCTTAAGGACCAGCACAGGCATGTCCAGCTCTGCGGCCACGGCCTCGAAGATAAACGTCTTGCCGCCGCCGATCGGACCTGCAATGGCCGCCCCTGGCAAGGCTCGATCGTCGGGGAGCTTCATGCGTGGTATCAGGTAATCTCTGAGAAAATCTTTCAGCTTGGAAAATCCGATCACGTCTTTGAGCGTTTGGATCGGTTTCTTAAACTCCACGACATCGTCGCCCAATTGCGACTGGATGAACTGCTCGACCTGCAAGGTCGTATCCTGCCGCTGAATCGGTTGTTTGGAGTAATCCGAAGCCAGCAGCAACTGGCGCATCGCATGCAACGAAAGACCTGCGGTCGCCTCGGCCACCGAGTCGAGCGTGTCGATCACATGACGATTTCCACTGCTTGCAGCATGCCACTGCGCATAGTGCCTTCGGGATGCAAGATCCGGCGAGGGGACCTCGACGGAGAGGACCTGAGGAAGCCTCGAGACGCGTTGGTGAATCAAACTTCGAGATTCCGCCAACAGCAATACGTTGTCCTTGCCATTGAAAAATGCAGGGTCACCAAACCAATCGGTCACAATCGTGATGCGGCGCAATTGCGCGTCGTTCATCTTGGATACGTCCCCATCGCCTGCGGGTAGCAGGATGTCCGTCCCTTCGATGACGATCAGCAGATTTTCTTTGAGGCAGGCCCTCGAACAGATGGTCAATTGCCGCAGGAATTCCAAAGCCTGCGTCGAGTTTCCAATCGCATCGCGAAGGTACTGATCGAACTCCTTGCGACGCAGATCGAATTTGCTCCCGTCCTGGAGAACCTCTCGTGTAGCTACCGCGTCGATTCCAACGCCGTTTTTCCAAGCCGCCCAAGCTTCACGAAGTTTGGAGCGATCCTCTTCGGCGATCCGGATCGGTCCATTGAGCTCATAGACGACCTGGATCAGCCCCGGAACCTTGGTCTTGTTGAGCAAAAACGGGATCAGAGGCACATACTCTCGACCGTCGTAGTACAGATCGTAGATGCTCCCGGAGAGGATAGTCGATCGGGACTGGCCGGAATTGATGGTCCGGGCAAGTTGGGTAAAGAAGGGATACGACGCGGCCGGTACATCTTGGGTCGGCAATTGATTGGATACTTTATCGGTCATGGATCTGGACGAAAAACAACTTGGGGGTGAAGAGGCAATCGCAGAGGTTCTGCTCACGGGTCCGATTCTATCACGATGGCGTATGGGTTGGGGAGTAGATCCCAGGGAGTTTCGATTTTACCTTTGTACCCATGGACCTTGATTGGATCGTTGGCGATTGGAACATGGCGATTCGAGGATGGCAACAACACTTATCGACCGAGCGGTTTTAAGGTTGTGTTGGAGCCGCCGGCGGTTGGTCGGACATTTCCATCGGGCTGAGTACCGCTTGCTCGATCTGTCGGATCATTCGGCGATGGTTTTGGGCGACTTGCAAATCCCCTTCTTTCTCGTAGTAGCTAACCAGGAGTTCCTGGGTTTTGATATCGAAGGGATTGGTGCGGGAAGCGATTTGGATGTAGCCCACGCCGCCGGCTGGGTCGAGGTAATTCATCATCAGCTCACCCATATCGCGTCGGAGCTCTTGGTTGGCCGAATCGGTCGCCATGCGCTCGATCATCTGGTCGACCTGCGGGCGTTTGTTTTGGCTCTCGGCGGCCTGCGCGAAAAACTTCTCGCTTTCGGAGGTTTCCCCTAGCTTGGCCAAACTTCGGGCCTTGAGTTGCAAATAAGGCAACGCGTTGGGCCAACGCTTCAGAAGCATGGTCGCCTGCTGACTGGCAAGCTCAGCTTGGTCTGCTTCGAGATTTGTCTCGCAAACCAACGCCAACTCGGGGCTAGGAAGCTTGGAAACATCAACCAGTTTTTTCAGTTCTAAAGAGGCCTCGTCGGTGAGTCCCAGATTCAAGAGCGAACGGGCATAGCCGGTGATCACTTCGGGGTTTTCATGACCGTTTTTCATGAGCCATTCGAACTGTTGTCGGGCTTCTTCGAAGTTCGCTTTCTCCAGATAGACTTCGGCGAGCTCCTGGCGGGCCCGAGGGTCTTGGGGGGCGAGTTCGATCGCTTTTTGAAATGACTTTAAAGCGGTCTCTAGGTCATAGCTGGCGGTGCTGAAGACTCCTTGCCAGAAGGCTGCTTTGGGATCTTGCTCGTAGAGCTCATTCCAGAGGCGTAGGGCTTGGCTGGCGCTCGGATGGTCCCCTTGGTTGAGGAACCCTTGAACCAAGGAGGCCAAGACCTCTCCGCCGTCGGACTTATAAACCAGCAGCAGCGGTCCGAGGTTGTCCTTGACTTTGCCGGGCCTGCCGGCAGCCGATTCCAAAAGCCACAGTGGGCTTGAAGCCTTCAGATCCGCGAGTCCCTTGGCGGCCATTTCGTCGACCAGACGGCTGACCCGGGGCCGATCCCCTAGCTTTCGATAGGCTTCGGCTTTGAGCCAGGTCCATCGGGAGGGATAGAACATCAGGGGTGCCCAAGCTTCCAGTCGCGAGATTCCCTGGGCAGAGGCGTTTTTTCGGTAAATCAGGTCTCGCGAGGAACGGTCGACCCAAAGGTACAAAACGGTCCAAATGGCCAGGAGAATCGGCACGAGCAGCAAGGCGACGAGGCCCGTGCGGATCGCTCCGGACCGCTTGGAATGGCTGCTCATGGTGCTTGGATCCTGAATCAAAAGGCTGAAAAAGAGCTTGGAAACCCCTGGGGTATGCCTGCGAAACAGCTAGGTTTGCCCACTTAAAGCAATAAAGCAACGTCCAAAACCGAAAATATAGCCCAAAGTTGGCTTGAAAGGAAACCGATCCAAAGATAAGCTTTTCGCCCTATGGTTTCTGCCAGATCGGCAATTTTTCCACCGTTGTGAACCAAAATGACCTTAGATAAAAGCTTGAAAGTTCGAGCCGGCGGTATCAAAAGCCGCAACGTGATGACCCGAGCCGAGCGCATCAAGCGTCTCCAAGACCTCGACAAGTGGTCTGAAAACTCGGTCGTCATGGGAATGGCCAAAGTCCGTGTCCCCAAGATCTCTTTGAAGAAAAAGAAGAAGGTCAAGAAGGAAGACGAAGCCGACGACAAGAAGAAAAAGAAGAAGTAGCCTACTGCTACGCTTTGATTTCAAGATTTCCAACGAAGCCGGCAAGCGATGGTTTGTCGGCTCGTTTCATTTTTGTTGCCAAGTGACGCATTGAACCCAACCGATCTCCATTCCCGCCGCTGATCCATGCAACGATTGACCTGTTTCCTCAGCGGCCGTGTGCAGGGAGTCGGCATGCGGTTCACTGTCCACGATCTGGCTCGGCAATACCCTGTCGGTGGGATGGTCGAAAATCTCGACGATGGACGCGTGCGGATCGTGGTCGAAGGCCCCTTGGAGGTGCTCGACGCGATGTTGGAGCGACTCATGGAGATCGCCCCCGGGCATATCCAAAAACTCGATCGATTCCAAAGCGAAGCTACCGGCGAATTTATGCAATTCGTCATCAGACGCTAAAAGACGCGACCCCAAAGGGCAACGCTTCCGTCTTGGATCGCTTGCTCCATTCTGCTACCATCCACCTCGCATCGATTTCGATATTTGGTCGAGATTTGATCGAACTTTTCCTAGTCTAAGGGTGCACGCAGATGAAATTCTCCCTAGCTCTAATCCCTCGAGCTCTAACTCGGATCGCATTGGCTTTTTTCAGTTTCTCGACCTTGGGTTTGGCGACGAGCTCTTCGTTGCTAGCCCAAGGCAGCTTGCCCGTGCCCAATAGCACTCTGCCGTCTAGCACTCTGCCTGCACTAAGTCCCCCACTGCCGCCGGCTTACCCTACTCCGGCTTTTCCTATGGGGGCTTATACTCCCATGCCGCCTCTCTATCCGGCGTCCGAGCCACCCGTTTCGATGCTCATCAGTGGTTTGCTCTCGGAGTACCAAGC
>QWPJ01000116.1 GCA_003671195.1 Planctomycetota bacterium | reverse complement strand
ATCGATCCGCACCGGTTATACCCTCGGTACCCTGGTGACCAACCTCGATCAACGCCATGGAAACGACGTGTTCTTTGCAAACGATGTTTCGCCAAACAACTTTTTGCTCAGCGAGCCCGCTTCCAATGAGCCGACCCCCAATGAGACCGCTCCCAAAACAGAGGACGGCACAAGCCTTGCCGCTGCCCGATGGGAACTTGTCGAATCAGCCGCCGCCTCCGGGGTCGCCGTCGATAGCATCGGCCGAGCTCAGGCTTGCATGGGCATCTCCTGCGGCGACCAAAACCGCGACGGACTCTTGGATATCATCGTGACGAACTTCTACAACGAAGTCAGCACGCTCTACCTGCAAACCCTACCCGGCGTTTTTGTCGATGGCACTCGCCGGTCGAAACTGGGGCAAGCTACCCTGGACCAACTGAGCTTCGGTAGCCAATTCTCCGATTTGGATAGCGATGGCTGGCTAGATTTCATCGCCGTCAACGGACATATCGATGACCTTCGCACAGAAAATATTCCTTGGCAAATGCCAACCCAAATCCTCAAAAACCTAAACGGTGAGTTTCGCTGGCTTCGCAACCCCTCACCAGGTCCCTACTTCGATGGCAAGTGGATCGGACGTGGCCTCCAAACCCTCGATTACAACGTCGACGGAAAACCCGATCTGGTGGCCACCCACTTGGACCGACCCGCGGCACTGCTTGAAAATCGATCCCCAACCTCAAATCATTTCGTCCAATGGGAACTCGTCGGTACCCTCAGCCAGCGCGATGCGATCGGCGCGGTCCTGCGGGTCGAAGCCGACGACGAGTTCTGGGTCACCTCCTTGTGCGACGGAGAGGGGTTCTTCGGCTCGAACGAACGCTTGATCCACTTGGGCATCGGCAAAAAGACCAAACTCACCAAGGTCCGATGCGTGTGGCCCTCGGGTAAAGTGGAAACCGTCGAAGGTCTCGATGCCGATAAACGCTACCGCTGGGTCGAAGGCCAAGGGGTCCACGAAATCCTCATCAGCCGCGCTCGCTAGTTCCGTTCGCCCGGTTCCGTCGGCCAACCACAGGATCGACCAGACCGACCAGGAACCTATGCCATCCGCTTTCGCAACTGAGTTTGCAGTTCGGTTGCTAACGTCTCAAGTTCGTTCCTGGATTTGGGTTGCAGTTCCTTGTCGGTCGACTGAGGGAGACTCAACAAATTTTGCAACATGCGTATCTTGCCGAAAAGTTCGCCTTCCTCACGCCCTTCCTCACGCCCTTCTTCACGGCCTTCCTCACGACCTTCCTCACGGCCTTCACGGCGAGCGGCGTTCAGGATCCATTGCTGGTCACGGATGGCTTTTTCGCGTGTGTCGTACATGGCTTTATCCTCGGTCTTCTTGGCTATCCGGTCAATCGAGTCGGTCGCCTTCTGGAACTCTGGCTGAGAGAACAAACTCCCAAGCGTCTGTGCATCGTACTGGTCGGCGTGTAGCAACCAATACAACCATCGGTCTAGGAGGCTAGCAGTCGCAAGCTCGCTCTCCTGGAGATTATACCATCCAAGCTCGAGGGTGTGAATTTCTAAAGTATCCAGGAGCAAACGCCCCGAATCGCGATCCACCAGCCGAAACGCATGATGCACCTTGGGGGAATCGTCCCAAAGTAGTTGTTGAAGCCGTACCTTAAGGAAACGTCGGAGGATCGACAAACTCTGGCTCGACAAGCTTGGTGATCACGCCCGCTTCGTATCCCCGCTTGAGCAACTCACGAACTGCTTGGCGTCCACGGTCGGTAAAGTCCAATGTCCATTCGTTGACGTACATGCCAACAAACGTATCGGCCTTGTCACGCTCCAAGCCCCGGCCCCATCCGAGCGCATAATCGAGAGCCTTGTGGCGATGCTCCAAGCCATGCTTGATGCTCAAGTAAAGGTACTTGTTGACGTCTCGGATGACGTCAGGACCAAGATCCTTACGGATGCCGTTGGCGCCCAGTGGCAAAGGCAGACCGGTCTGCTCCATCCACCATTTGCCCAGATCGACCACCAAGTGCAAATTCTGAGTTTGGTAAGTCAATTGGCCTTCGTGGATCACAAGCCCCGCATCGATGCTCTTGCCCTGATAGGACCCTTGCTCGACGACATCGAGCACTTCGTCGAAAGGAACGACAACATGGTCGAATTCCTTAAGCCACATTCGGCAGGATAAATAAGCGGTCGTCAGAGTCCCAGGAACCGCAATCGTCTTGCCTCGCAGGTCATCGCGGGTGCAAGGATTCCTAGTGACGATCATCGGGCCATAATTGTCTCCCATACTTGCCCCGCAAGAGCAGATCATGTACCGATCGCTCAAATAAGCGTAAGCGTGAAGGCTCAGGGCCGTCAGTTCGAGTTCGCCTTGGAAGGCCCGGCGGTTGAGCGTTTCGATATCGACTAGCTCATGCTCGAAGCGATAGTGCTGGGTGTCGAAGCAATCCTTGGCCAATCCGTAGAACATGAAGGCATCGTCGGCATCCGGACTGTGGCCGACTCGGATTAGCTTAGCGCCAGGATTTTCAGTGGTCGAAGTCATTTCAAGCAGATCGGCGGAAGTCATGATGTTTAAGGCCAAACAAGAATCTGAATCGTACCGGAAACTCGGTCTCTACGGTAGCAACCGCAATTGGGGTTTCCGATGTAACTTCCCTGAAAAAACCGACACTCAGCCCACCAGGAAGCAGCGTTTGGGCCCGGGCAGATGATTACTTGCCCGCGGTGCAGCACGATCGATTCGATGCGGGTATCCTCTACTCGTCGGTCTTGCCCAAATCCACCCGCACCAACTGACGGTCGTTTCGCGCAAAAATGCTCTTTTCAGCAAACGCAGGATGCGACCAGCACACTCCCCCACGCTGCCCCAATTGATCGCGTGTCGGCGGAATCAGTTGGCTCCGCGAGAGGATCTCAAGCCCCTGGCGAGAAAGCTTGGTGATCAGCAATTCACCCCGTTCATTGAACATCCAAACGCGGTCGGCCTGGCGAACCATGTGGATCGTCGCCCAGCGAGCTCTCGGCACCGCCTTGGTGTCCTCCCAAATCCGCTCACCGGTCAAGCCGTCTAAACAACGGAATTCCCCGTAGCTATCCGTGCCGTAGACCGAGTCCCCCTCGAGGATGCTCGTACCGATCATCGCATGCAACGATTGGGTATGTTGCTCGTCGGGCCCGACTGCCCGCCACAGGACTTCCGAGGAAATCTTGTCCTTCGGGACTCGCACCATAAGCGACCCGTCATAAAACGAGGAGACGAACAACTGCTCTCCGAAGAGCGCTGGATCACCGACCCCGATCGGCATTCGCGAAGGTGGAAAAGAGTGCCCCCAGAGGACCTTGCCACTCCTCGGATCCAGGCCTGATAAACTATCGCCAGTCCAACAGACCAGCACGTCCTGATCGGCTTGGCGAATCAGAATCGGGGAAGAATAAGCCCCCCGATCCTTGAGTGCCCGCCAGACCTCCTTGCCCGTTTGTTTGTCGAAAGCGACCATACAAGCACCCCCTGCGCCGCATACCTGTTGAACCACCAAGTCCTCGTAGATCAACGGCGAGGCGGCAATGCCCCAGATGGGCATCTGGATATCGAAGTCCTTTTGCAGATCCCGTTTCCAGACCACTGCACCGGACTTGGCATCCAAGCAGTGGAAATGCCCCATCGCACCAACGCAGTAAGCTTTTCCTTGGTCGATCGTCACGCTGGCGCGAGGACCGGCCGTGTAGCTGATTCGGTAGTCGGCAGCATACTCGACGACCCACAACGATTTGCCAGTCTGGGAGTCGAAACAGTGGATACGTTCGGTCGCATCGCGATCTTTAGGTTGCCGGTCCATGACATAGACACACCCCATGGCGACGGTCGGGCCCGAATATCCAGGCCCGATCTCAGCGGTCCAAGCGTAAGGCAATTGGCCAGGAGGAAGCTCCTCGACGATACCGGTTTCCCTCCAGAGGCCATCGCGAGTTGGACCTCTCCACTGGGGCCAATCATCGCCAAAAACCCCGAACGTAACAGAAGCTGTCCAAGCAAGCGCGATGACGGACGAACGAACAAAACCGGATTTTTCACAGCGTTTCATCTTCAGATTCTTTCGAAAGGGAGCCGCGCCATGCGAGGATCTGCACCGACCACGAACTCTTAAGCTCAGCTAAGATAATCCCCTAAGACCATCACCGTAACGATATCCGATCCACTCTTTTGCAAATCCTCTTCTAAGCAACGAAAGAGACAATTTTTTCATGAATCCCATCGAAGTATTTTTAAGCGCTGGCGTTTTCGCCGTCGCAGGCGCATCGCGGGATCGCTCCAAATACGGCAACCAAGTCTTCCTAGCCCTCGTCGCCTCGGGTCGACGCGTATACCCATTGAATCCCACAGCAGGGGAAGTCGAAGGCCATGCGGCCTTTGGGACCCTGGCCCAGTTACCCGTGATCCCCGAGTCGTTGTCGATCGTCACACCACCGAGCGTCACACGCCAAGTCATCGAGCAAGCGATTGCGTTGGGGGTCAAAAACGTATGGATGCAACCCGGCGCCGAGGATGAGCAAGCTAGCAGTGCTGCGCGCAAGGCAGGTTTAAACGTCATCGATGACGGCAGTTGCATCCTTGTACTACTTGCCCGCGAAAGCCCGCAACGCATCCCTGGGCTCGGGTAGGCTCAAGTTCGATCGATGGATCCCTCGTCGGACGATTCGTTTGCTTGAAGCTTTGCATCGAGAGCTCGCGGTCCCTCTACAGAGAGTCGAATCGGTTCGCCCTGCAATCGAGCACGCTTCGCCACCTGTTGGTAGCCAACGATCGTTCTCCATATCCACAGGAAGTTCATAGCTTGGAAACCCAGCATCAGCGAAATGTAGAAACCCAAATACCCATCTCCCTGGATTTGCCCCTGGTTTCGAGCCGCGATGAGCATGGCGAACAATAGACCAAAAATACCCAAGAGAATCAAATACAGCATCGTCTGTCGGACCACGAAACGCTGTTGGCTGACATATTCGCAGTTCTTCCAGGTCATCCAAGTACCGAATAGCCCCCCGGCCAAGCCGACGAAAGAGCCAATCAGATATCCTGCGACAGCCGAAGTTGCGACCGTGCCGACCAGCCCACTGGATTTGGCGGCCGTTACCGTAGAGACCGTCCCGCCAGCAGCCAAGGTGCTCGCAGGGACAGAGGCCATCACCAAGGCCGCAAAAGCCCCCTTGGGGGCAGTCTCGACAAGAGTGCGTCGGATGCAATCGGCCATCTCGACACGGATCATGTCGCGACCTCGTTTAAGCCGTTGTCGAATCGTCGCTTCGGGTTCCCCCAACGCGATTGCGACATCGCGCGTCGATTCATCGCAACGGTAGAACAAGATCATCGGCTCACGGTAGATTTCGGGAAGCCTTGCAAGCAAAGACCAAACCCATTCACGTTCTTGTTCCATCGACAGGATTTCCTCGGGGTTAAGTTGTTTATGGTCACCGACATCGATTTCCAAATCATCAAGGGAGCGATAAGCTCGTGAGGAGTTTTTTCCACGCAGGGCATCCACGGCCCCTCGTCGCGCGATGGTGCATATCCAGGCAGGAAACTTTTCAGGATCTTTGAGGCTACGAAGGTTTTTCCAAGCCTCGATAAATGCATCCTGGGTGATGTCTTCGCTCAAGGCGAAATCGCCGCAGGTGCTGTAGGCGACCCCTGAGACCATCGCGGCATAGTTGTGGACCAGCGTCTCGAAAGCAGCTCGATCTCCCAGGGCGGCGGCTCGGACCGACTCGGCGGTATCTTCGACCTTGGTTTGGGATTCTCTTTGTTGGGGGGGCCAAGTGGACTCAGGAAGCTTCAAACAAAGGTTCCTTGAAGATTAGTCGAGACGACCGAGCTTTTCGTGACAGGATTTTTTGGTTCCGGCCAAAATACATGACTCCTGGATAAGCCATGCTAATCCAGACAGCCGGTTTCAGGGATTCAATGGTGATAGAGGGGGGGGTGTTTCGTGGTTCGTGCATCGCATCGCTTTTCGTCGTACTCGTACTCGTACTCAGTGAAACGGTACTCGTACTCGATGGCTGATGAAGCTGCGAGGATGCCAATCGTTGATCGAGGCAGTTCGCGGGAATTTGCGGACCAATGGGCCGAATTGCTATGCTCGGTCGCTTCGAGTACGAGTACGAGTACGAGTACCGCGATGCTGAGTACGAGTACGAGAAGAATCGCGAAAAAAGTGGTGCACCAAAGTTGCCGCCAGTGCTTTCCGAACTTTTTGAATCGTGGTTTCCGGCAACATCGGTGACCACGGTGGGCAGAGGGAATTTTTGCGGTTTTGTAGGGGGTAGGGTGATGAAGTTCGGTAGAGTTAGGCTTGAAAAAGGGGAGCGAAGCGAGTAAAGTTCGGTTTCTGACGATCACGATCCCCTGTAGCTCAGTCGGCAGAGCAGCGGACTGTTAATCCGCGTGTCGGAGGTTCGAGCCCTCCCGGGGGAGCTTGCGTCAAAGTTCTAACTTTGACGACCAAAAGACTTAACGCCCGGCGTCGAGAGATCGACCGCCGGGCGTTTTTCGTTTCTACCCAGTTATTCGCGGTTTTCCTACGTTTTTCGCGGTTCGACGACTCCAACCGCCGCGCACTCTGTTTGAAGAGAGATTTCCGTCTCTCGAACGCAACCTTCAAGGTTGCGCCCGTCCGTGCGAAAAATCGGTCCCGAACTCTCTGACTCTCTCTTTTCGGGTACCTCCAGAGTTAACACAGAGTTCTCGTTCGCGCCTCGGGTGAGAACGGATTCGAACTTGTTGGCTACAATTTGCTCGAACCGATCAAGCGAACTTTCTAAGCGTTCTTTTACCTCTAGGGATCGCCATAGACTCGCTCTAAGCTGACCGGCTGAACCATTGAAAAACCGAAGCCGATTTCGCGATAAGCATAAGCTTGGGAGTGTGGGAAGTTCCCAGTAGCGAACATCCACATCACCAATGCTGTCTATTCGGTCACTAAAACTGAATGCAATCATCTACAAAGGAGTTAGAGCATTGCCGGACATGATCCCAACCAAGATGGTCAAGCCCATACTTGACCTAGCGAATAACTCTTCCGTTCAAGTACTTGCGAAGGATACCGCGACATTCACGATGGAGGGCGTAGCGTATTCTTCTGCTTGTGAGGCTTTACTTCATTTATCGCCTCGCCCATCGCTTGTATTTCAGGCAAAAGTGCCTAATGGCAAAGTATCGATTCCACAGATGCTTGGAATGGTGGGACCACCGAAAGACTTTTGCTTCCGGGGAAAAGAAATCGCAGGTTTTCATGGTGGTTACGTTGGGGATTGCTTCGTATGGATGCCTGAGAGCGAACCTGTGATTTCCCTTGGAGATGACAAAACGATGATGTCACGCATCGTCTTTCATTTATTCAATCACCACGAATTCATGTCGCTGACGGAAGGGTTATCGGAAACAAGAGGCAGATCTTCGGTAGCGATTCATCAGACCAGTCTGAAATCAGAAATCTTCAGCATTTTGATCAACTCGCTTTTTGAAACAAGCGACAACGCGAGAGGTATTCGAAACGATGGCGGTTGCAAATGCACACATGCTGCTGAGATTTGCAAACAAGACGGAAGTCTGATTAGCGGTGCAGAAGCAAGCAATCTTCTTACGACGCTGAAGGATTTCTTTTCCTTTGCGAATGGAATTCGCTTAGCTCCCGTATGCGCGACTGGATTCGACGCAGCGGATAATGAGGTCTGGAGTTGTTGGAATTCACCAGTCAGCTGCGACCCACCGTTAGAAACTTGGTTTGATCGAAGTCATCCTGTTCAATTGCAGTCTCTTTTCCCAGATTTCGTGGAAACTCTATCGAGCGAAGTTTGGCGTCGTCCGCTTCACGAAGCCATCTACTGGTATGTACGTTCGTGCAACTCTCGTTCAGGCATCGACGCGAACATCATCTTGATTCAAGCCGCGTTGGAGTTACTTGCATACACGCACATCGTCAACGACAAGCAACTGTTGACTGCAAAAGGATTT
>QWPJ01000008.1 GCA_003671195.1 Planctomycetota bacterium | reverse complement strand
TCGAAGAGCTTCTGCATGAAACCGTTGACCGCATTCTCGATCTTGGTCTCCGGGTTCTTGTCCATGGCGATGTCGCGATTGTTGAGCGAACTGGACGTGAAGGATTTATCCTTGGCGTCCTTGGCCGCTTTGAGATTGATCGCGCGGATACGGCAATCGTTCTTGATCGATCGATTGGCGATGATCATCGATGCATCGACTTCGAAGACGATCAATGCATCGTAGTGCTACTCGCTGGCTCGCTTGGTCAGATCGGCAAGGCTCTCGGAGCTGCCGATGTACACAAGACCTGCTCCCAAGGGAATCGACCCACTGGGCAACTGCAAATCGCTTGCGTCGAAGTTCTTCACCACCGACTGAAGATTCGAGAGGAAGGAACCTGCACCTGGGTTGCCACCGGATTCCGAACCGAAACCAGGCATCATTCCACCCGGTGCACCGGGCCCACCGAGCTGCAGTCCGGTCCCACCGGCTCCACCAGCCCCTGGTCCAGGAGCTCCAGGCGCTCCGCCTCGCAGACCCATCGCACCGGCCCCTGCCCCGCCTGCTGCCCCCAAGGCACCGACTCCGCCGGCTCCTCCGACACCGCCGATCTGAGGAGCGGGTAGAAATTTCGTTCCCGATTTGCCACCCGCAGCAGGCGCTCCTGCCGGGGCGCCACCGCCGTAACCTGCTGGAGGTCCACCCGAACCAAGGGCACCGGCTGGAGGGCCGCCACCGCCATATCCTGCAGGAGGTCCACCCGACCCAAGGGCACCGGCTGGAGGGCCGCCACCGCCGTAACCTGCTGGAGGTCCACCCGAACCAAGGGCACCAGCTGGAGGGCCGCCACCGCCATATCCTGCAGGAGGTCCACCCGAACCAAGGGCACCGGCTGGAGGGCCGCCACCGCCATATCCTGCCGGAGGTCCACCCGAACCAAGGGCACCGGCTGGAGGGCCACCACCGCCATATCCTGCAGGAGGTCCACCCGGGCCAAGGGCACCGGGTGGAGGTCCGCCGCCGCCGTAACCGGCCGGAGCTCCACCTGCACCTGCTGCTCCGCCGCCAAAACCACCTGCCCCAAAACCACCGCCGCCGAAGCCGCCTAGACCGACACCGCCCGCCCCGCCGGATTCGCCTCCGCCGAAAGCACCCGCAGCTCCACCCGAGAGCAACCCAGGAAGACCTGCAAGGCTCGGAGGGAGCGATGGAGAACCAAAGGAATATTCGCGAAACGCCTCAGACCATTTTCCTTCCGAATGGGCCTTGTTGAATTCATCGACAAACACCGCAGCATAATTTCCAGCCGCATCGCTGAGCTCTTTGGCGGGCAAAGGACGCACACCGGCCGGAATCGGAGCACCGGAACCTCCAGCGTCGCTGCCACCACCCCCTTCGAAACCCAACCCGGGAGGAACACCACCGCCGCCGGAGAGTCCCGGAGGGCCGCCGCGACCACCCCCGGCGCTGGTGAGATCCTTCAATGCCGTACCGATGGGCTTGAGATCGGTCACCTGAGGTGTTTTCTTGACGACCAAGCCCACAGCGAAGTTGTATCCGAGCCGAGGGACGATTCGTTTTTTGTCCCAACGGTACTTATCGATCATCTCTTGGGATTCATCGCTGGGCACATGCAACGAGTGGGCTTGGTAGAGCGCATAAGACTTCGGAGAATTGCCCGCTTGGAAAGCGATGACCGCCCGGTCTTCGAGCGTCAATTCGACGGCGGGGATCGCAGGCGCACTGGCAGGATTTTGCGAATTTTGAGGTCCACCAGAACCCGCGAATCCGGAACCTGCAAATCCAGAACCGGCGAATCCTGTACCGGGGAGGCCCGATTCGGGCTCGCCCTGGCCGCCGAGCGGATTCGATCCCAATAGGTTTCCGCCACCGACACCGGTCCCGATCGAGCCTGCAGCTCCCGAGCCACCCGGGGAGCCTAGGTCGAGCAATGAGCTACCGCCACCGGCCGGAGCGCCACCAGCCGGGGGACCACCACCTGCACCGGCAGCTTCCAGAGCCGGAGGACCACCCGAGGAACCGCCCCCTTGGGGTGCCCCCGAGGTGAACGAACCACCCCCACCTGCACCGGCAGCTTCCAAAGCCGGTGGGCCGCCTGAAGCGCCGCCACCGGACTCCGGTTCGCTCGATGCCGAGTTGCCCGACTCTTGGCCGGTGCTGCCGGCCGGAGGGCTCGAGCCGGGACCCGACCCAGGAGCACCTTTGACTGCGGGGCCCGAGGCCATCCCGCCTCCTGCCGACGCAGAGTTCGTCGCGCCGTCGCTCGAAGCGACCTCGGTTTTTTTGGGGAAGCAACCGAGCGAAGCGGAACAACACAGTGCCGCGGCCATATACGCAAGACGATACTTCATGGGTAAACCCCATTGCAGGAAAGACTAAGGAAATGCAATCGCATGAGAAGTTTATATTATCCGTCGGCTATTTCGCGTTGTCCACTCCCGGCGACTGTATATTGTTAGGAACGAAGGTTTTTAGCCCACAAGTTCCCCCGAAGCTTCCCGCAGGTACTTGCCGATTGGGCCTGACCGATCGATAAATCCCGATTTGCACCCTATAGGTGACGATTTTGGCTGCCAAAGGTCCCCACAAACCGCAATCTCCTTTCGCATCCGAGAGCCAGCCGACCCTCCCGCCGGTCCGACTCTGGATGCTCTTTGTCTCCATGATGGTATTTGCCGGTTTCTCCCTTTTGCTGGCCGTCGCGGCTCGGATCCCGAGTTTCGCCAACAGCCTGCGCGACCTGTTCGGATCCCCCAACAAACTCCAGTCCCCCGGGGACGAACGCTCGACGCACCTACTGCTCTTGTTGGTCTGCTACTGCTCCCCGCTGCTCATGATGTTTTGGGTCAGCATGCTCCGACGCTTTATCCTGTTCCAACAACGACGCTTGGACCAACGCTTGCGTCGCGAGCAAATCGAGGACAGCGAATTCAACATGGAAAGCTAACCGGCGATGAACGAAATCCTCGCAGCGATCGAAAAACACCTCAAGCGTCCGCTCAAGGCCTCGCAACTCGACTACTACCAAGTCATCGGGCTCGAACCGTTCTGCGCCGATAAGTCCGCGATCGAGTCGGCCCTGAAAACCGCTTTGGAACAGATCCGAACCAGCGAAAGTTCCACTCTAGCCACCCAAGAGAACCCTTCGCAAACTGCCGATCCGAACGGCTCGCTCCAGGTCGTCCAAAAACTCCTTCGCCAAGCCCAATCGATCCTGCTCGATTCGTCCAAGAAAACCGCTTACGACAGCCAACTTGCCAAGCTCTTCGAGTCGCAAAAGAAACAAAAGGAACTCGGGAAGAACTCCTCAGTACGCACTCAATCGACTGTCGGCATCGTCGAGCGAACATCCAACAAGCCATCTGCCGGAACTTCGAGTCCGACCATCGCTCCGAACGCCTCGGAACTGCTTCCCCTTGGCGATCCCATGCTACCTTTCAACCCGGCATCCATCGCACCGGACTCCTTTGCGAGAGCCAACGCCTCGTTGAACCTAACCCCCGAGAAACGACGCGCTGAACTCTCGGAACTGTTCCCTTCGCTCATGCTCATGTCCATCCAACCCGAGCCGACGCAAGAGCAACCCCCAGCTTGGCTCCTAGCCGCCGATCGCAGACCTTCTGCCAACGCATCGGCCCGGGCCAACGCATCGACCCGGGCCAACCCCAACGGCTCGTTCGCAGATAAAGATCAGCTAGATGCGGCCAAGCGGACCGACACCAAGCCAACCGAAACCAATCGGGTCGATCTGGTCGAACAACTCCGATCGCGCCGACGACGCCGAAACCTCCTAGCCGTCGGCGGTATGGTCCTTGCCGCCCTAGGACTCCTAGGCTTTGCCTCGTTTCGATTCGTTTCGAACCGACAACAAGTCGCCCAACAGAATCGCAACAAACCCGCCGACCGTCCAACCGATAACCTCCAAGGAAATGCGATACCCGGCGCAGATCCGTCCAACGCAAAGCCCCCAGATCTGAACATCGGAGCGACCACCAAAGGACGCAATCGCAGAGGCCCCAACGAATCCCCACTCCCCGAACTCCCCTCGGTCGGATTCTCCACGCCCGACGCCTCGCTTCCCATGACCGACAATCCAGCCATGGCCAAGCCCCCCGATGCCCCAAGCAATCCTGAACCGGCCCCTGAACCGGCCCCTGAACCGGCCCCTGAAACGCCGCCGGAACCAAGCCCAGTACCAAGCCCAGTACCAACCACGGAACCGGCGATGGCCAACGAAACCCCGGAGTGGAAAGCCGGCATGGCCAAAGCCAAAGAAGCATTGGTCAGTCGAGACCCCAGCAAATTCGAGCCGTTGATCGCCGCGATGCTCGATAAAGCGACGACCAAGTTGGGCAAGGACCAGACGGCCCGCCTGGACCAAGCCGGCCAGCTCCTGAAGATCTACGCCGAATCGTTCGAAGAAGCCAAAATCAAAGCCAAAGGGGCCTCGTCGTTGAAGGTCGGTGCGACGGAGGTGAGCATTGTCGAATCGACCCCAGAGAAGCTGATCATCCGCGCCCAGGGCAAGAACCAGTCTTACGAATGGGACAAGCTCCCGTTTGGGATCGCTGCGGCCATCTGCGATCTTGGGCTCAGCGAATCGGCGCCGGTCGATATCGCGGCTCGAGCGATCTTCTTTTCGATCCATCCTTTTTATCAGGAGGCTGCCAAGTCCAACAACTTGGTAACCAAGCGGATCGACGGTTGGTTTGAACGATCGCTAGGAAAGGAAAGCGTGCGCGCCGACCTCAAGCAATTTTTAACCGACCGATACGAATAACCCCTTGAACTTCTAACCTCTTGAACTTCCTTGGCACTGGACCACTCAACCCAAAGCGCAGACTCGATCATGCCAACTAGCAGCACAAGGCCGATTGCAGCCAGAGCCTGGGGCAAGAGGCTCGTTTTCCTAGGAACCGCAGCAGCGATCCTCCTGGGGATCTTCGGAGCCACGACCCACAATCCGGTCCTGATGCGCAGGCCCGAGCAGATCGCATCGGCATTCGACGCGACGGTCCTCGAAGCCGCCGGCAAGATCGACCGTGAGTTCCGAGCCGATTGGGAACAACAAGGCCTGCGGCCTGCCCCTGAGGCCCCTTGGCATACGATCGCAAGGCGCATCAGTCTCGGGATGGTCGGCAACGGGCTTTCGCTCGAAGAGTATCGATCGCTCGAGAAGATCCCCGAGGATCAGCGCGTCGGTTGGTGGACCGAGTACTTGCTCAAGGATCGGCGGTGGGCGGACCAATTCGCCGAGCGCTTTGCCCGCGCGACGGTCGGGACGAGCGAAGGTCCATTCTTGATCTTCCGCAGGCGCAAGTATGTCGATTGGTTAGCCGATCGTTTTGAAGAGAACATGCCTTACGATCAAATTGCGAGTCGGATTTTATCGGCGCGAGGATCATGGACCGACAGTCCCGAGGTCAATTTTTTGACCGCGACGATGGACGAGAACAACGACAACAAACCCGATGCGGTACGGTTGGCAGGGAGAACCTCGCGGGCGTTTTTGGCCATGAGGATCGATTGCCTGCAGTGCCACAACGATTACTTGGGCAACGTCCAATTCCCTACGGAAAGCGCGGCCCAGAGTTCGGATCCTAAAGAATCGCTGCGGACCGGCCAGCAAGCCGATTTCCATCAACTTGCCGCATATTTCGGCACCATTCGGATGGACAATCCCTTCAGCGGTCTGAAGGAGGAGCAGGGACAAGCGTATCGGACCAAGTACCTCAATTCCCAAGAGGAGACCGACGTGGTCGCTTCGGTCCCTTTTGAGCCTGAGTGGTTTGGGGGCCAGCAAAGCAACCGCAAGGGGCTTGCCGCCTGGGTGACGCGTCCTGGCAATCGCGCGTTTGCCCGTGCGACGGTCAATCGCGTTTGGGCGATCCTTGCAGGCAGGCCATTGGTCCAACCGATCGACGACATACCGGCCCAAGGCCCTTATCCGCCGGGCCTCGAGGCCTTGGCCGACGACTTCATCGAGCACGGGTATGATCTTAAGCGTTTGGTGCGTGTGATCATCGCCACGGGTGTCTATCGGATCGATTCGCAGTGGAGTCAGGGGGATTCGAGTCAGACCGAGCAGATCGACGAGACCTACGAGAAGGCTTGGGCGGTCTTCCCGATGAGTCAATTGAGGCCCGAGCAGATGGCCGCTGCGGTGCATCAAGCGTGCCGGCTCAAGACCATCGACGCTTCGTCATCGATCCTCTCGCAGTTGGAGTTGTACGGTGGGGTCAACGACTTTACCAAGGCGTATGGGAGCCGAGGGGAGGACGAGTTTTTCGAGCAGTCGGTCACGATCCCGCAGAGGCTCCTGATGATGAATGGGCAGTTTTTATCCGAGCGGATCGACAACAATCCGATCATGAACGCAGCGACTCGGATTGCCGGATTGGCACGGGACGACCAGACGGCAGTTACGACCGCATTTTTATCGACCTTGAACCGACCGGCGACGGCCCAGGAGTTAGAGGTTTTTACCCAGCGACTCGAGGGCAAGCGTGCCGAGGCCCGGAGCCGGGAGCTTGGAAATTTGTTCTGGGTACTGCTCAACAGTTCCGAGTTCCAATGGAATCACTGATGTTTTGGGGGCTTGGAGCCCCGTTTTTCGCAGCGGGACCCCTGGCGGTAGAAACTGAGCGATTGGACTTTATCGGCATAGAAAAGCTGGTTATACTTCTGGCTTCGTTGGCATAAAAACCCGCGTTAAATGCTGCACAAGCACCCATAGCTCAATTGGATAGAGCATCGGTCTACGGAACCGAAGGTTTCTGGTTCGAATCCAGATGGGTGTACTCGACTCGATTCTCCGAGCCAAACCAGCCCCTCTTAGTTTTCTCAGCCTGGGGCAGATCCTTCTCCGTAGTGGATCTCGCGCAGAGATCCTTCTCACTAGTGGATCTTGCAAAAGAATCGGCTGTTTCGATTTAGCCTGGAGGGCGGCACATGACTGCCATCAGTGCGTCAGCCACCGGAACGGAGCAGGGTTGTTTGAACGCAAAGACGCAAAGGTGCAAAGGCGCAAAGAATGCCCCGAAGAGGAAGCATTCAAGAAGTACCCGGGGACAGTCCCCGCGTTTTGGGTCAGGTGTGAGGGAACAGCCGAGCAGCCGGATCTCTACGGGAGATCTACTACGCTTCAGAAGGGTTTTCTTTGCGACTTTGCGCCCTTGCGTCTTTGCGTTTGATTCTTAACAGCCGGATCTCTACGGGAGATATGCGGCTCCGTTACACTTTGCGAAGATGCCAGCCGTCGGGCTCTTGCACTAATTGGACCTCAAAACGGGTCCCTCTCTGGCCAACCGTCGGGCCGTACCAACTTCGTAAGATATCGCCCAGGATATTCTCTGTGGACTCCTGGGTCTCTCTGACGACGTTGATGTACTGCTGGGCAAATTTGGCCGCATAAGTCTTTTCGTCAATCTCGACCGATACCCAGTCGCTCGGAAGGTTCGCTACAACGGTCCTGCTGGGTAACTTGATGATGGGCCGACCTCCCGATGAGATGATCCGACAGCGATTCCCCACTTGCTCCTTCCCCCGATCCAAGTACTCGGCCAATCGCCAATCGACTAGCTCCCGTAACAACCCTGCAAACCGATCGCGGTGAATGCCTAGGTCCCCCCCGAACCAGCGGAAAACCCCCTCGCGATACTCGAAATAGCCAACGTCGGGTTTGGTCCAAGCATTGATCGGATTGCGCTCCAAATGACGCTGTAACTTGGCGTCACTCTCTAAATGCTCCTCGCCTAAATCCGCCCTCAATGCCGCACTCCGATCGGCCATCCGACGCACGGCTTGGACCATCGCACTGATATCAATCTCGATAGTCCCTGTATCGCTTGGCTGTAGGTCGCTCTGCAATAGTGACAATAGCACAAGCATCTTGTAACTCTTGACCATCGGTGTGATTTCGACCATCTCGAAGAATGCTCGCTGATGCTCCCAAGCTGCCCGATCCTCGGCTTGGAGCCCTCCCATCGCGGCGACATAACCAAACCAACTTCCATGTGTCGCCCGAACCGCCCTAGGGTTATACCCGGCATGATAAGCCTCCCGGGCCGTGGGCCGCTGATCATGCCGCTCTTCAAAGTCCCGATAAAAGGCATTCATCGCCTCGGTGCGACTCGCAGGACGCAGCACCTGCTCAATCAAATCGATCGTCGCTAACTCATACGTCACACTGCAACCGGCAGGCAACTGGGCCTCGCCTTGCTGCAACATCTGCAACCCTCGCCGGATCTCCGAATCGGACTCGCCCACTCGCAACAACGGTTGGAGCATCGAGCGAAGTTTCACCAAAAACGTTCGGTGGTTCCCTATATAATCGACCACCTTCAACCGCTGCTTGTCCAGACTCTTGCGCAAGCCCCGACCAAACTGCTGCAACCACAAAATGCTCGACTCGGTCGGTCGCAACATCAGCACGGTATCGATGCTCGGGATGTCTAACCCTTCGTTGAACATGTCGACGGCGAACACGATGTCGAGCTCACCGGTCGAAAGGGCTTCAAGGGACCTGGCTCTCGGATCCGAATCCGGTCCGGAATGGACCGACGCGACTCGCATCCCTGCCCTCCTGAAATGCTCGGCCATGAAGTCGGCATGCTGCTGCGAACAACAAAAACCTAACGTCCGCTTGGCACCCACCCGCTGCAACTGCTCGAGCGCATTTTGGGCCCTGGCTCGCGTCGATACCGCTGTGGTCAATGCGGCTTCGTCAAACCGCCTGCTCCTCCAAGGGATGTTGCTGTAGTCGACTTCGTCGGGCACCCCAAAGTACTCGAACGGGCTTAGCAACGCCTCTTCGATCCCCCGGATCAAATCGCAGCGGTAGACGAGGTTCTCATCGCACAACCCTAACAAATCCCCGCCGTCGGTCCGCTCGGGGGTGGCCGTCAGCCCCAGCAGGAACTTGGGCTGGAAATGGTCCAAGAGCCTTCGATAGGTCGATGCCGCCGCATGATGGAATTCATCGACGACGATGTAATCGAACGCATCGGGCGCAAATCGCTTCAAATGCTCGACGCGCCCAAGCGTCTGGATCGACGCAAATAGCATCTCGATGCGATCGAGCTGCAAAGCCGTCAGGCTCCCGTCGTACCTGCCACAGCTTGAGCTAGGTCGGATCTTGCGAAATGTCCGCATCGATTGATGGAGAATCTCGTCGCGATGGGCCACAAACAGCACGCGAGGAAAACGAAACGCGTCGGTTGGCGTTTTGCTGGCCGCATCGAATGCAGCCAGATAGGTTTTGCCAAGTCCCGTGGCTAGGACCACCAGTCCAGCTCGGTTCCCATCGAGCCGCGTTTGGGCCAGCGCCGCGAGGGCTTCGCGCTGGATCGCATGCGGATCGGGGATCGGTTCGGGTGTGTCGCTGTCGATGTCCATGCGAATGAGCTTCGACTCGCGGCGACGGGCTCGGTACCGATCGATCCAATCGGTATCCACCCGCTTGGTGCGGGGGTCTTGGACGAGCTCTTCGAAGGCGGCGGTCATGGCTCCGAATCCAGCGCTGTGGATCGTCGGATCGACGCGGTAGTTCCACTCGATCCCGGTCTGCAGGGCCATGCGCGAGAGGTTCGAGCTGCCGATGTAGGCGGAGTGGCCAATAGGAGAGTGGCCAGTGGCTGAGTGGCCAGTGGATGGGTGTTTGGTGTTGTAGAAGAGGTAGGCTTTGGGGTGGAAGGACATTCCGGGGCTGCACTCGACGACGTAAAGTTCGAGGCTTGGGCCTAGCTCAAGCAGATCCTCGAGGGCTTCGGGTTCGGTCACATCGAGGTAATCGCCGGTGATGATTCGAACGCGGCCTTGGCGATCGAGGAGGTCTTGCAAATGCCCTCGGAGCAGATCGAGTCCACTCTGCTTGATGAAAGCCACCGAGAAGTCGACTTGTTCGGACCGATCGATCGCCGATTTGAGATTGGGCAAAAGCGGATCGAGTTCGCCTCTTGTGAAGTGGCTCGATGCACCGGAACGGTAGGTCGTTTTGTTGACGAGGTAGTCGGGAGGATTTTCGGCTAGATAATTCGCAAGTTGTGGGATCACGTGCCGCACCCCGCCGCGTGGGTCGGAAACATCGCCGTGGTAGCGTGGGATAAGGTGGACGTGTAGGTGGGAAACGGTCTGACCGGCGGCGGCACCGATGTTGATCCCGATGTTGTAGCCTTGGGGTTGGTATTGCGATTCGATGTGGGATTTGGCGATTTCCAATGCACCCGTGAGTGCTTGGTGTTCTTCGGGGGAGGCGTCGAACCAGGTTGGGACATGCCGGACCGGGACGATCAGCAGATGGCCGGGGCTGACGGGAAAGCCATCCCAGAGGGCAACGACGCTTGCCGATCCGACGGAGTGCCGAAAGAGGATCCGTTGGCTATCGATTGGACAGAACGGGCAGAGCATCGTTGGGAGTGGGCGAACTCGGGGGGATGGATTGAAACGTTTAGGTTTTGAGAAATGATATCTTAGCAGAATTTCAGGGCGGTATTGGCGATCAGGGATCGGATGTAATACTGAGCAGCCGGATCTCTGCGGGAGATCCACTACGTGCGGACGGATCTCTGCGGGAGATCCACTACGCTTCAGAAGGGATTTCTTTGCGGCTTTGCGCCCTTGCGTCTTTGCGTTTAATTCTTAACAGCCGGATCTCAATTCGAACCGAATCGCTTTTTCCATTCGTCGCTCAGATTCGGATACGAAGCGAGCACCAATTGGGCAAGCTCGACGGCTTTGGATTCCTGTCCCAGCGCTCGGAGAATTTCAATGCTCCGCGCCCGGGCTTCTAGCCACGGCTCGGTCCCGGGCGCAACCCCCGCTGCCATCTGTCGGTACCAACCGAGCGCCACCTCGCGCAACTGGCTCGTCGCTTGCATGGCCCGCGCCGATCGATAAACCCACCATAGCGACTTCGGCTCCTTGGAAATCCTCGCCTCGAGTCCTTGGCGAAGTTTCGCTGGATCGCTAAGAGCTCGATCGCCAGGGGGCAGGATCATTCGACCGAACTCTAGGAATCGATCCAAGCGGACTTGGAAGCCACCCGAAACCCCATCGGCCAATTCGCCGAGTTGTTTGTGGAGTTGCTCCAACTGGTCGATGTCTTTTGCAGCTTCGGCATCTTCTGCTCGGAGTCCCCCTTGTTGCCACCTTCCCTCGCACCGGTTCCAAACCTCGGCGATTTGACTTATCAAATCCGAGGGAGTTGGGCTTTCAAGCCCCGGAACTGGGGCGAGCGACCATCGACGCTGTGGCTTGTTGGCAGCGTCCATCCGGGCAGCGTCCATCCAGGAAGCCAGGGCCGAGCGTTCTGCAGGGACTTTGGATTCGAGCAACGCGGCTTGCAACTCCGAAGCGGCTTTACGGACTCCTTGGGGGTCCTCCAGCGGTTTCTCGAGCCAGTCGTCTTGCGTCACGAGGGCCACGAGCAACCAGCGCCGTAAGGCCACGTCCGATCGTTGGGGGTCTTTGGCCAAAAGCTCTTTCCAAAACTCTAGGCAGGCGATGTACTGGCCGCTGGTGAGCCATTGAACATCGAGCATTTCCGACGCTTTTTGGGCTGGCTGGGTCTCCGGCCAGGACAGCGCGGTTTCTCGCAACCGCTGCAAAAAAAACTTCTCCTGCAAAAGCTTGGCCTCGGGATCGAGATTCGAGTCGCTCTTGCGAATCAACCAAGCCGACATCAGCCCCGCCGAGGACGCTTTGGGCGATTCCGGGTAGGAGATCGCCGCGCGATAGAACTCGTCGGCGGCAGCCGACGTTTCGCCGGTGCGTTCGAGCAAGGCAGCGATCTGCATGGCGAATTGGAAGGCTTCTTGGCTCGCATCGAGCTTCGAGGCGGCCGACTCGGCCTGCTGGAGCTTCTCGATGGCCGTCTGGAATTCATTCGCCGCGATGGCTTGGCGGGCCTGGATGCGAAACAACTCCAACGAGGCCATCGAGGTATCGGACTTGGGTCTTTGGACCGATTCGAAGCGGGGGTTCGACACGAGCATCGCATCGACCCGTTGTTGCCAGTAGCGTCCGAAGCGATCGGCGATTTGTTCGCGGAGTGCGAGGATCCTTTGAGGATCGAGCGCACTGGCGTCGCGTTGGACCAGGATTCCAAGGTGTTCGAGAGCCAACTCGGGAGCTTGTTGCCAGCCTCCGGCTCGTGCCATCCAGGCCTCGGCAACCCCCCAATCCTGCGTGCGTCTTGCGCTGCGGACGGCCAGCGCCGCTGTGCGGATCCGCCATGCCTTGGCCTGTGGATTCGGGTCGGTTGCCAGGGCGATCCAAAGTTCATCGAGGCTTTTGAGGACCGCGCCGTGGCGACCGAGTTGGAGTTCCGCCTCGGCCTTGGCCAACGTCAGGAGCGGTCGATGGGCCCAGTTCGCAGGAAGCCGACCCGTGGCGCGATCGATCGAGCTGAGCATCTGCGTTGCAGCAGCGATTTGTTCGTCGCTGTCGGACGCATAGCATTGCGAGCGTTGGTACAGCAAATCGGCACGCAGCAACTCCAGCTCACCGCGCAGATCGAGAATCTCACTTGCGGTGATCTCGTTGGGACGGGTTTGATCCCTGCGCTGCCTGTCGGCTCTTGAGAGCAAAGGTTTATCGGGCTGCATTCTGGCGACCGATTGCTCGAGCGTATCGACCCCATCGAGCCCGATACGGATCGATTGCAACAACCATTCCTGCAACGCTTGGCGACCGGGGACCGCCAAGTAGGCTGCAAGGGCATGTTCGTTGAGCAGACGTCGGCACCAAAAAAGCTTCCAGTGGACCCAAGGCTTGCGGTACGTCGGTTCGCCCACTGCCGAAGGCTTGGGATCGAGGCCTTGAAGCTGTTCGATCGCGTCTTGTAGCGGCTTGACCGCTGCGTTCCAATCGATCTGCCCGAGCGACTCGGCGGCCTTGGCATGCATCAGCAGCATCAGCCATTGGGCTTGAGCGTTCGAGTCTGGAACCGAGCGATCGAGATGGAATCGGCAAACCTCGACGGCCAGTTCCGTCGCATCGGCTTCGATGAGCGATTCGATCCATACCGCATCGGGTGCTTTGGCCAGCGCTCCGATGCCGATCCGGCCAGGTTGCTGGGGCCGGCCAGGTTGCTGGGGAATACCAGGTTGCTGGGGTTCCTGCGCAGTGGCCGTCGGAGCAGAGCCGATTGCGCAGAGGCCTGCGCACAAGACCGCCGCGAGGGCCAACGCGACGGGCCTGGCGTTAGCGATCCGGCCTGTGGAGCGTTGTCCAAGCGTATTGATCCGCCGTCGAGTTGCCTGAGGGTAGGCTGAGGAATGCATCGTGAACCAGCCGGGAAAAGCCGCATGAGGAATCGGAATTTTCTCCGTCCATGATACGATATCCAAGAGAGATCATCGATTGAGGATGTCAAGAATTAAGCAATCCTGGACCGGAGTCGACCACGTGCCATTGGAGACCGAATCCACCATCTGTGCGATCGCGACGGGGACCCAGGGTGCCTTGCGCGGTGCGATCCGAATGAGCGGTCCGGAGTCTGGCCCGATCCTAGAAGCCCTTTTTCCTAGCCTTGCAGGAGACTTAAGGTCGGCTCGTTCCGCCCAGCGTTATCCGAGCCATTTGGTTTTGGAGCAGCTAGGCGAGCTTTCGATCGATGTTTTCTACTGGCCTGATCCTCGCAGTTACACCGGCCAGCCTTCGGCCGAACTCCATCTGCTCGGAGCACCGGTCTTGCTCGAACAGGTCCAAGCGCGCTTGCTGGAGCTAGGTGCCACGTTGGCCAAACCCGGTGAGTTTACGCTCCGAGCGTATCTTGCAGGTCGATTGGATCTGACGCAATGCGAAGCGGTCCTCGGGCTGATCCATGCCCACTCGGAACGGGAGTTCCAAGTCGCTTTGTCGCAATTGGCGGGTGGACTTTCAGGCCCGTTGAAGGACTTGCGCCAGGACCTGATCGACCTTTTGGCCGACCTCGAAGCGGGTTTGGATTTTGTCGACGAAGACATTGCGTTTGTCGAGCAAGACCAGGTCATCCAACGACTCGAACAGGCCGAGCAGCAGGTTGAGCGGCTCCGAGAGCAAATCCAGCAACGGCGAGGCCAGGGGGCCGAGTTTCAAGTCGCGATCATCGGACCACCCAACGCGGGCAAAAGCTCGCTGATCAACGCCTTGAGCGATTCCGAGGTATCGATTATCAGTTCCCAAGCCGGAACCACCCGCGACTATGTCCGGTCCCGAGTCCGATGGGGAGACATCGCGATCGATCTGCTAGATACCGCTGGACTCGAAGAGGTCTGGGGGACCGGTCCCCGCGCCCTTGCGCAAGAGCGGACCTGGGAAGTCCTCGGCAAGGCGGATTTGGTCATCTTGTGCTTGAGCGTCGAGTCCCCGACCGACGCGTTGGGCTTGGACAGCCGATCGCTCGCCGCGTTGGCCAAGTGCTCCCGCTTATGGGGGATCTGGACGAAAAGCGATTTGCAACCGGACTGGAAGTCCCCATGGCCATTACCTGTCGAGCGAATTTTCACGCTGAGCGTCCAGGAGCGCAGCGGGTTGGCCCCGCTCCAAGAGGCACTGGCCCAGACCGTGGCGGCTTGGCAGCAATCGAGTCTGGACGTCGTACCGATGACCGGTGTGCGGTGCGAGTCGGCTTTGGCGCGCGCCGCCCAGAGTTTGGGTTATGCGCGGCAGACTTGTGTGGACCGAGCTGGCGACGAGTTGGTTGCAGGCGAGTTGCGTTTGGCGCTCGAGGAGCTGGGCCAGGTCGCCGGGACGGTGGCCAACAACGATGTGCTGGATGCTTTGTTCAGCCGGTTTTGCATCGGGAAGTAATCGGCATCGGTAAATGATAGCTCTACACCGTAAGACGCCTCCGCTGCGCGTCGGCATGGTAGATCGATTGTCCCCAATCGATCGGAACCTGAAGTCACCGCAGTCAGTAAGACAAAACAGCCAAACAGCCGTAAGACGCCTCCGCTGCGCGTCGTCGCGGAGCCATTGGGGACAATGGCTCTACACTGTAGGACGCCGCCGCTTGCGCGTCGGGCGGAGCCATTGGGGGGGGGGTGTTGGGGGGGTAGGGAGAAAAAGCGGTCTAGGAACCGATTCGGAGTCTTGCTAGTCTCTGGGCGATTCAAGGACCGAACTGCGCACCGCAAGTGCGGTTGGGTCTTGTTGTCCCTAATCGATTCTAAGGATGAGTGACCCAATGCGCCATTCCGCAACGAAACAAGTCCATCGCGTCTTGAGAGTCCACGCTCTAGTCGCTGGCCTATTTGCGAGTTCCATGCCGTTTGCTTACAGCCAAGCCCCGATTGTTCAGCCTCGCTCGCCGGGCTACGGGGCGGGCAATCCGGCCAACCCTGCCAATCCCGGGCAAGGTGTTCCCGGGCAACCTATTCCTGGGCAAGCAGTTCCGCAGAATCCGCCGGTGAACCCTCAGCTCAACCCGCAGCTTAATCCTCAGGCGGCCAGTCGAGTCCAGAGTCAGTTGCAGCAAGCCGTCCGCGAGGGGCAAGAGTTTCAGATGCAGGGCCCGAACAACGGTGGCCAAGTGATCCAGCAGCGACCTTTCCCGGAGTTGACGGCGCAAGAGCAGCAGACGATCGATCAGATCCTTGCGTATTGGGAACAAGAGACGGCCAAGATCGAGCGATTCAGTTGCGAGTTTAGCCGTTGGGAGTTCGACTCCCAAGCGCCCGGAGTTCAGGAGATGGCAAGGCAACTGGGTCGAGGCGATGTGACGGTCGCGGCGAGCCGGGGGGTGGTCCGATTCCAGAAGCCTGACCGAGGTCTTTTCAAGTCCGAGGTCTATACGAAAATGACTGGGCAATTGACCAAGGACAAGCAGGTCGAGCTCAAGGTCGACCCGAACAATTCGGGCGAATGGGTCGTGTGCGATGGAAACTTCGTTTGGGATTACGATCGCAAGGAGAAGATCCGCACCAAGCTTGAGCTTCCGCCGGAAATGCAGGGGCTTGGGATTATGAACTCGCCGTTGCCGTTTCTTTTTGGGGTCAAGGCCGATGAGATCAAGGCGAGGTATTGGGTGCGAGCGATTTCGCCGGGTACACAGAACGGACGTCCGGTGGACAACAAGTATGCGGTGGAAGCTTTTCCGAAGTATCCGGTCGACGCGGTCAACTACCATCACGTTCAGATCGTTCTCGATCGGGAGATGTTTTTGCCTGAGCTGATGGTTTTGTACATGCCGGAGTGGAGCGACCAGGCGGTCAATGCCAACGGCGTGGTGATTGAACCTCGGGACAAGCGGATGGTGTATCAGTTTGCCAACCGGCAGACCAATGCGAATATTTTCCAGAAGCTCAGCGAGTCGATCTTCCAGCGCGACTTCATCCCGGTCGATCCGGGAGCGGGATGGAAAACCAACGAGATTCCTTATTTGCCGGCCCAGCAGCCGCAGGGTCCCAGGACCGCCAATCAGAACTCGCCCAACGGGCCGCTTGGAGCTCAGCCCCGCTGATCCATGAGTTCCGCGAGTGCCGTCATCCATTCCAGACGTTGTTTCCTGCTCGGCTTAGTCGCAAGCACCGCGAGTGGATGCGCGCACTGGCTGCCGAGCCGCAAGGAACCTGAGCCGCGCAAGTCGACGATTCTCTCGCAGGAGCTTGCTCCTGACACCGTCGGGATCGAATCGATCCTGCTGAGGCTCAGTTCGGTCGAGTCACAGCAAATGCCAGACCTATGGGCTTATGCGGACGAACAAGTCCTTGCACCCGAGCCAAGGATGCTGCTCGATCGAAACGGGCTCAGGGCTGGCAAGTTCTCGGGCCAGATCCCGGCGATCGTGCAAGCTTGGGTCGCCCAGAACGCGACTCGAATCGAGCAAGACCCGATGGAGCAGGCTGGGGTCGTGGCCGATGTTTCGAGTTTCTCGCAGCTTTGGCGATGCCGCCCCGACCAACGCAAGGTGCTTACGGTTCGCAATCTTCCCAAGGAGACCGTCACGTTGTTTTACAACGAGGAAGGGTTTCGGGGGGGGCAGTTCCCGGCCCCACATTTTCTCTTCTCGTTGTATGCCAAGCCCAACGGGCCTCAATCGGCGCAGGTGCTTTTGCGGCCTGAGGTGGAGTACGGTCAAACCCGCCGCAGTGTGGTGGCCAAGGACTCGGCGATACGGACCGAGGAGCGCCGAGAGACACTTCGATGGGAATCCCTGTCGTTGATGCTCAACATGCAACGAGGCGATTGCTTGATGATCACTGCGACGGGAGAGCCAAGAGGCATCGGCGAGCACTTCTTCCGGACCCGTTCGAAGGAAGGGGAGATTCAGGATGTGATCTTATTGGTGCGGGTCGCGGAACTCAATGCGCCGGATGAATTCTCGCTGGCCAACAACGGTTCGACTAGCTTGCGATAATCCGACGTAGCTTGGGGCTCCGTCGGCTTCTCGGGCGGGTTAAAGCCCCGCCTTACGGTGAAGAACGTGTCATTCGACTTCATAACTTTCGGCGCTCAAATTCATCCCAGCCTAATCCACCGTATTGGACTCCGGTTACATGGACTTGGCCTTTGAAGTAGATGTATCCAATCACATAAGGGAAGTATCGCATTGGTTTGAGTCGCGTAGACCCAAAAGCGATGGCAACAGCCTCGGGGTGACGCGATAGCAGATCGAACACCTTTATTAGCTCATCTCTGAATCGCTCGGAAGTGTTTTCGCCTTTATCAGAATAATAGTCTCTAGCCGAACGGATATCGGACTTGGCTGCAGGCTCAATTACGACAGGAACTCGGTTCACTTTCTGAATAATTCCTCGCGAACCGACTCCCAAACTTCTCCCCTCTGCGGGTCCGAAAAAAACGCTTCCTCCCGTCGCACAAACTCCGCCTTGAGTTGCTCGGAGATCGGGGGCGGTCCTTCGACTGCCAAGCGGTCCAGTACTGAGTTCGCGATGGCAAATTGAAGCTCTTTGGGTAAAGCCTCGATGGCTGTGAGTAGTTCTTTCTGAGTCATTTCCACCTCCAGATGGTTGAGATGTCGTCATTGTACCTCCCAAGTCGGAACCGAAAAGCAAAAAGCTCGGGTTCTGTCGCCAGGTGTTTCAGGCGATAGGACGGAGGCGTGAGGCTAATCGCTCTTGGCCTCCGACGGCGTAAAGCCGACGATGGCCGAGAAATTAGGTACTATACTAGGGGCTATGAACAAGATCACGTTTCCTCTCGGGCCGGTCCTTGCGCTGATCACCTATGCGCTTTTGATTCGGATCGATTCGTTTCCACCTTTGGCCGCCGCCGTGGCCGCGTTGAGCATTTGGATGGCGATTTGGTGGATGAGCGAACCGGTTCCACTGGAACTGACCGCTCTGTTGCCGATGATCCTATTGCCGTTGATCGGTTTGTATCCGGCCAAGTCGGCGATGATGGAGGCCTGTGCGCCTTATGCGCATGAGAGCGTCTATTTTTTCCTCGGGGGATTCGGGCTCGGGCTTGCCATTGAGAAGACCAAGCTTCATCGGATCGGGGCCTTGTTTCTTTTGCGATGGGCCGGTTCGAATGCTTCCCGTGTGGTCGCAGCCTTTATGCTTTGCTCGGCGGCCTTGAGCATGTGGATCAACAACACCGCGACGACCATGTTGATGTTGCCGCTAGGATTGAGTGTGATCGCAACGACGGACCACCCGAACTTTGCCAAGTCGATCCTGATCGGGATCGCTTATGCAGCCAGTATCGGTGGGATGGGTACGCTCGTCGGGACGGCTCCGAACATTTTCTTTGCCGGGTTCCTCCGTGAGCGCGGGATCGATATCGGGTTTTGGGATTGGATGCTCGTAGCCATGCCGATCGTCGCGGTGTTGCTTGTGGGCTGTTGGGTTTGGATGGTGGTGATCCTCTGGCCGCTGAAGAATGTGAAGATCCGCGTTCCGAGCGAGTGGTCCGAGGAATGGAGGTCCACACAAAGGCTCGATGGGCATCAGCGAACCACGTTGATCGTCTTTGCCCTCGCGGCGGCCAGTTGGATCCTTAGGACCCCGCTGTTGGATTCCATCGAGGGGAGCCCTTGGCATGCGCGTTTATCCCCGGCCAACGACGCTTGGATCGCCATGGTCGCACTCGCATCGCTGTTGGTCTTTCCGTTGGGCAAGCCCGTATTGACTTGGAAGGACGTCGAAAGGGTTCCTTGGGGGGTTTTGCTTCTGTTCGGTGGGGGCTTGAGTTTATCCAGAGCGATCACCGAGTCGCGGCTCGACGGTCAGATCGGATTGGCCGCTGCGGGGTTGCAAGGCATCCCTGTGTGGCTTTTGCTCACGGTGGTGGTGTTGATCGTGGTGGCCATTTCGGAGATGGCCAGCAATGTCGCGACCGCCACGACGATGATCCCCGTGCTCATGGGGGCAGCCCCAGCGATGCAGATCGACCCGATTCTGCTTCTGAGCGCCACGGTGCTTGCTAGCAGTTGCGGTTTTATGATGCCGGTGGCAACACCCCCGAACACGCTGGTCTTTGCCCAGAAAAAATTCCCGGTTAAAGACATGCTGATTGCTGGATTTGGGTTGAATCTCTTGGCGATATTGACGATCCCACCGGTGGTTCTTTGGATCATTCCAAAGGTGCTCTCGAAGTGATTTCTGGGTATACTATAGCGGGTAGTACCTAGTAGACTCGCATCATTCCCTAGAGATTTCCTCCATGCTTACCTTCGTCGGTGATGGATCGACTCAAACTTGCAACGGCGCCCGGCGCAGGGATTTCCTCCAAGTAGGAACGCTCGGGGCGATCGGCTTAGGCCTACCGCAATACTTAGCCGCTGCGGATTCCAAAGGGGTCGATCCGACCAAGTCGAATCGTTCGGCGATCATGATTTTCAACCTCGGCGCGCCGAGCCATATCGACACGTTCGATGTCAAGCCCGATGCGCCTCTGGAGGTTCGAGGTCCGTTCAAGCCCATCGCCACGAAAGCTCCCGGAATGCTTCTCTCGGAGATTCTTCCGAAGCATGCGCAGATCGCCGACAAATTCTCGCTCGTTCGGTCCTGTTTCCATCGCGGCGCGGCGGTGCACGATGCCGGGTGGCAGATCATGCAAACCGGTCGGCAGTTCCAAGGTGGGGTCAATACACCCCATGCTGGAAGCGTCGCGGGGTTCCTGCTCGGAAGACGCACGGACTTGCCCTCCCATGTGGTCCTCCCTGAAACCATGGGCCGTGGGGGCGGAAACTTGCCCAATGGCCAAGCTGGCGGCTTTTTGGGCAAAGCTCACGATCCGTTTGCTTTGATGGCCGACCCGAGCCAACCGAACTTCAAAGTCCCCGACTTGCTCCCCCCCGATTCGATCGGCACGGCCCGGATCGATCGCCGCCAACGTTTGAGAAATATCGTCGATGCATCGGTATCGCGGTTTGAAGCTAGCGAGTCGGCCAAGATGATGGACGAGCACTTCGCTTCGGCTTACCGATTGATGACCAGCACCCAAGCCCGCGAAGCGTTCAATCTTTCGGCCGAACCCCAAGCCGTCCGCGATCGCTATGGCATGAACCGCTTCGGACAATGCTGCTTGCTGGCGCGTCGACTCGTCGAGGCCGGCGTTCGGTTCGTCACCATCAACACCTTCTTGACCGTCTTCGACGAGATCACTTGGGACATCCACGGCAGCAAGCCCTTTACGTCGATCGAGGGGATGAAGAACATCGTCGCCCCGATGTACGACCAAGGCTACTCGGCCTTGATCGAAGATCTCTTCGAGCGAGGCATGCTCGGAGATACCTTGGTTTGCAACGTCGCCGAGTTTGGTCGAACGCCCAAGGTCAACCCAGCAGGGGGCCGGGATCACTGGCCAGGTTGCTTCACGGTCGGATTTGCTGGAGCGGGGGTCCAAGGGGGCCGCGTGGTAGGTGCCAGCGACCCGATCGGAGCGGTCCCTGCGGATCGTCCGACCGAACCACCCGATGTGATCGCAACGATCTTCCATGCCTTGGGACTCTCACTCGATCAGCATTTGCCTGGTCCAGCAGGTAGGCCATTTCCGCTCGTGGACTTCGGATTCCGCGAGATCAGCGAGTTGTTTTAAACGGAATTTAGGCATGAACAATACGCTATTGAAACTCACACGACCGCCCAACCGCTTGCGCTGGTTGGCTCACCGAAGCCTTAGTCCGCCCAACCGCTTGTGCTGGTTGGCTCACCGGAACCTTTGGGCATGAACAAAACTCCAATGACACTCACACTCACCGCATTGGGTCAGCAACTGCGATCCGGTGCATTGAGTTCTCGTCGACTCATCGAGAGCCAACTGGACAGAGTCCACCGTTCCAATGCGTCGATCAATGCCATTGTTTCGATCGATTCAGATCGGGCCTTGGCCCAAGCCGACTATTGGGATCGGCAGATTGCAACGGGCCAATCGATCCCAGCATTGGCCGGGATCCCGATCTCGGTCAAAGACAACCTTTGCAGCAAGACTGGGGTTACCAGTTGCGGTTCGCGGATGCTGCGCGATTTCCGTTCCCCCTACGATGCCCACGTCGTCGAGAGGCTCGAAAGCTCTGGCGCGATCCTGTTTGGAAAAACGAATCTCGACGAGTTTGCCATGGGGGGCTCGACCGAGACGAGTGTTTTTGGACCGAGCCGCAACCCATGGGATCTGCAGCGCACTTGCGGAGGCTCCAGCGGCGGGTCGGCCGCAGCCGTCGCCGCTGGTTTGGTCCCGGCGAGCCTCGGGACCGACACCGGAGGCTCGATCCGCCAACCGGCAGCCTTCTGCGGCGTCTGCGGATTGAAGCCTACCTACGGCCGCGTGAGCCGGTGGGGATTGATCTCCTATGCCAGCAGCCTCGATACCGCCGGCGTCTTTGCCCAGAGCGTCGAAGACATCGCCGTGGTCCTTCAAGCGATCGCAGGCCACGATCCGAGGGACTCGACCAGCTTGCCCCACGATGTGCCAGACTACTTGGCCGCAGTCCGCCAAGACCATTCGATCCAAGGAACCCGGATCGGGGTGATCCGCGATCAGATCGAATCCCCAGGGCTGGACCCTCAGGTCCGAAGCTCGCTCTTGGAGGCCATCGAAGCGTATCGAAGGCTCGGCGCACAGATCGTCGATGTCCAGATGCCGCATTCGAAGTACTCCATCGCCACCTACTACATCATCGCCCCGTGCGAAGCCAGCAGCAACTTGGCTCGATACGACGGCGTCCACTACGGCTTTCGATCCTCCGCGAAAACAGCATCGACACTCGATCGGATGATCGAGCAGACGCGAAGCGAAGGGTTCGGCCCCGAAGTCCAGCGCCGGATTCTGCTCGGAACCTATGCGCTGAGCGCCGGCTACTACGATGCATACTACCTTCAAGCCCTCAAAGTCCGTCGGCTCATACGCCAAGACTACGACGATGCGTTCGCCAAAGTCGATGTGCTGCTCGGACCGACGACCCCACAGCCCGCGTTCCGACTCGGTGAGAAAATCAACGATCCAATCCAGTTGTACCTCCAAGATCTCTTTACCGTCGGAGCCAACTTGGCAGGCATTCCGGCTTTATCGATCCCAACTGCGCCGGGCCCCGATGGGCTCCCGATCGGCATGCAGCTCCAAGCTCCGGTGTTGGCCGAGGCCAAGCTCCTGTCGATCGCTGCTGCCTACCACCGTGCCACCGAGTACCAACCCAAACTCCCTGCCGCCTTTGAAGATCCGACATCATGAACGACACCGCGACGGATTATCGAGTCGTCATCGGCTTGGAAGTCCACGTCCAGCTCAAAACACAGACCAAGCTTTTTTGCCGATGCAGCACAAAGTTCGGTCAGCCTCCGAACACGCAAGTCTGCCCGGTGTGTCTAGGGCTCCCAGGTGCCCTGCCGGTGCTCAATGCGCATGCGATCGAACTGGCCTGCCGAGCCGGCGCTGCATTGAACTGCGAGCTAGCCGACTTGACCAAGTGGGATCGCAAGAACTATTTCTATCCGGATCTGCCCAAGGGGTACCAGACCAGCCAATACGACATGCCGATCTGCGCAGGAGGGCACGTCGACATCCCGATCGCACCATCGGTCCACCCGAGCGGATCGGAGAACTCGGAGAACCCGGAGAAAGTCGTCAAGCGAATTCGCCTCGTCCGAGCGCATCTTGAGGAGGATGCTGGCAAGAGCATGCACGACGAGCATTCCGGAAGGGCCGATTCGAAGATCGATTTGAACCGCGCCGGGACCCCCTTATTGGAGATCGTCTCGGAGCCGGATCTATCGTGCGCCGAGGAGGCCAAAACTTACCTCTCCGAACTGCGGTTGCTCATGGTCTACCTAGGGGTCAGCGATGGGAACATGCAAGAAGGCTCCTTGCGGGCCGATGCCAACGTCAATTTGCACTTCGTCCGAGACGGAAAAACGATCGCGACTCCGATCGTCGAGGTCAAGAATCTCAACAGTTTCCGATCGGTCGAACGGGCCATCGACTTCGAGGTCGCAAGGCAGGCTAGCGAATTTTTACGAACCGGCTTGGCCAAGGGTCAGGCCCCTAAGCAGACGCGCGGGTGGAACGATGCCCTCGGGCAAACCGAACTCCAACGCGAGAAGGAAGAGGAGGCCGATTACCGGTACTTCCCCTGCCCGGATCTTGTGCCCGTCCGATTGACAACGCTTCAAAAGCAAACCGCTAGCGAGCAATCGGCGGCTACCCCGAGTCACTATCGCGACCTGTTGATCCACGAGCACGAGCTCAAGTCCAACGATGCGGAAATCCTCATCCAGCAGGGCAAGAGTGTCGTCGAGTATTTCCTCCATTGCATCCGAGCCGGTGCCAATGCCAAACGGGTGGCCGTTTGGATGCTTCAGGATGTCCTGCGAACACTCAACGACCGTTCGATCGGCATCGAGCTCTATCCGGTGACACCGACCCGCATGGCCGAACTTCTCACCGCCATCGAGCAAGGCAAGGTGGATACCTCGCAGGCCAAGCAAGCGCTTGCTAAGCTCATCGACGGGCCGAACCTTTCGGTCGACGCGGCGATCGAATCCTTGGGAATTGTCCGAGTCGATGCCAGCGAGATCGAATCGCTGTGCAAGGAGCTCCTGGCCGAGAACGCCGACGTGATCGACAAGGTCCGAGCAGGAAACACCAAAGCCGTCGCAGCCTTGGTCGGCCAAGCCAAAAAAAGAAATCGAAACGCCGACCCGCGTTTGGTCCAAGAGACCTGTTTGAAACTCATCGAACAAATGCAATAGAAGCCTAGATAAATCACCATGAGTGACTTGAAGAAATACCTGCGTCCTGAAATCGTCGACATGGCACCTTACAAGCCCGGAGAGCAACCCGGGGCGGCCAAGGTGATCAAGCTCAACACCAACGAGAATCCTTATCCGCCCAGTCCGAAGGTACGCGAAGCGATCGTCCATGCGACCGACCGTCTCGAACGTTATCCCGATCCTTTGGCGACTTCGTTTCGGATCGTCGCGGCCGATCTGTTCGGGGTCAGCCCCGATCATGTTCTGTGCGGCAACGGCAGCGATGACATCCTGACGATCTTGACCCGCGCGTTCGTCGGTCCAGCGGAGCGACTCCGGCTGCCTTATCCGAGTTACATTCTGTACCGAACGCTTGCCCAGATCCAAGGGGCTCGATTCGAGGAGATCCGCTTTGGGGCCGACTTCCAACTGAGCCCTGAATTTTTCGTTCGATCCGACAAATTGCGATTGGTCTTTTTACCCAATCCCAACAGTCCGAGCGGAACGATGATCGATCACGACACGATTCTGCAGCTTGCATCGAGTCTCGATTGCCCGATCGTCGTCGATGAAGCTTATGTCGATTTCGCGCCCAACCATGCGGTTGGATTGATCGCCAAGGATCCGCGCATTATGGTGACAAGAACGCTCAGCAAATCCTATGGATTAGCCGGTCTGCGTTTCGGGTACTTGGTAGCCCACCCGGAGATAATCGGATTCTTGCGCAAAGTCAAAGACTCGTACAACACCGACGCGATCAGCATCGCCGGAGCGACAACCGCACTGAGCGATCAGAGTTGGCTCAAGGAGAATGTCTCAAAGATACTCGCGACGCGAGGCAGGATGGTCCCACGATTGAAGCAACTGGGCTTTGACGTGACGGAGTCCCATACGAATTTCGTTTGGGCGACGCGAAGCGATCGTCCCGTCAAGCCGATCTACGAGGCGCTCAAAGCTCAGGGGATCCTGGTTCGGTATATGGACTACACACAATCCACTGCGGGTTCGTGGGGAGATGGATTGCGGATCAGCGTCGGGACCGACGGCGAGATCGATGCGATGCTCATGGTCCTCGAAGGGGTATTGGGCTAGTACGGGCGGATCAGTCGGATCAGTCGGATCAGTCGGATCAGTCCGATCAGTCAGCGGCATCAGGTGCCTGGCACCTGATGGAAACCCCTGGAACGCTAGCAAACTGAGGCAGCGGCAACAGGTGCCTGGCACCTGATGGAAACCCCTGGAACGCTAGCAAACTGAGGCAGCGGCAACAGGTGCCTGGCACCTGATGGAAACCCCTGGAACGCTAGCAAACTGAGGCAGCG
>QWPJ01000144.1 GCA_003671195.1 Planctomycetota bacterium | reverse complement strand
CCACCAGAGGTAAAAGACTCTCAGGAGTCGCTCGCTTTTTTCGAGAGCAAGATCCGTCCGGTCCTGGTCGAGCAGTGTTACTCCTGCCATTCCCAAGAGGCAGCCACGAAGGGCAAGCTCAAGGGGGGCTTGTATCTCGATAGCAAAGAAGGATTGCAGCGGGGGGGAGATACCGGGCCGGCCCTTAGTTCCGAGCATACCGAGGAGAGCTTGATCCTCAAAGCGCTTCGGTATGAGGAGTATGAGATGCCTCCCTCGGGCAAATTGTCGGCCAACATCATCGAGGACTTCGAGCGATGGGTCGCGCAAGGAGCCACCGACCCGAGGCGCGCCGCCGAGCCGATCAAGCAAAAGGCGATGGATCTGGAGGCGGGTCGGAAGTTTTGGTCTCTCCAACCCTTGGGCTCGATTCGGCCTGCATCCGGTGCGCATCCAGTCGATGCCTTTATTCTCGCTGCACAAGAAGCAAAAGATCTCACACCCTCAGAGATGGCCGATCCGAGGGTGCTCGTTCGGAGAGCTTGGTTCGATCTCTTGGGGATCCCCCCGACTCCGGAGGAGTTGCGCGAGGCGATCGCATCGCTTGGGGTTCCCGAGGGGCAAAAGGGAACTGTCTCGGCAGTGGCCTGGAGCGCCCTGATCGATCGGTTGCTCGAGCGGCCCGAGTACGGAGAGCGATGGGCTCGCCACTGGATGGACATTGCGAGGTTTGCCGAGTCTTTTGGTTACGAGCAGGATTACGATCGGCCGAATGCTTACCACTACCGCGACTTCTTGATCAGGGCTTTCAACCAAGACATGCCTTTTGATCAAATGGCGCGTTGGCAGATCGCTGGCGATGAGCTTGCTCCTGAGAACCCATTGGCTTGGATGGCCACTGGATTCCTCGGCGCCGGGGCTTTTCCAACGCAATTGACGGAACGGGAATTCGAGTCGACTCGTTACAACGAACTCGACGACATGACGGCCACGACGAGTGTTGCCTTTTTGGGGCTATCGATCGGTTGTGCACGGTGCCATGATCATAAGTTCGATCCGATATCGAGCGAGGACTACTACCGATTCGCCGCCTCGTTTACCGCTGCGATCCGTTCGGAGAAGACGTTGGATTTGGATCCTGAGGCGAACCGAAAGATCGCTGCGGATCACAAGCTCAAGCTCGAAGAGCTGCGCAAAGAGCTTATGGCTTATGAAGCCGAGCAGTTGCCGATCGAGCTTGCCAAATTCATCTCGCAACGAGGGAACGATCCTGCGAAATCGTTGAACGATCCGTGGCGGAACCTTCGAGGTGAGCTTGAATCGAGCGCCGCGAGCCAATTCAAGCTTCAAACCGATGGATCCTACTTGGCCATAGGCGATGCGCCCAACCAGGATAAGATCACCTTCACGGCTGCATTGCCTGCAGGACAGTGGACGGCACTTCGTATCGAAGCGTTGGCCGATCCGACACTACCGAGGCAAGGCCCTGGCCGCGCGGACAATGGAAACTTTGCGCTAGGGAATCTGACCGTTGAGCATTTGGCCAAGGATCAAGAACCGACGAAGTTGGTTTTGGAGCAGCCGCAAGCCACCCACCAACAGAACGCCGACTCCTTATCGATCGCCGCATCGATCGACGCGGATCTTGTATCTGGATGGGCTATCGATGGGCAGATCGGCAAGAGCCAAGCAGCGGTCTTTCGAATCGCGAATGCTATATCAACGGTCGAATCAGACCGTCTCCGCATGACGCTTTTGTTTCATCACCCCAACGCCAAGCACGCGATGGGGCGTATGCGCTTCTCGATATCCAAGGCACCGAGCCCACCGATAGAGGTCGGGGGAGATGCACCTCCGGCCGATGTCCTTGAAGCGATCGCTCAGATCGCAGAAAAACTGCCCGTGACCAAGGAGCTACCAAGCAGCGACGCTTGGAAAACCGCCTTGGCATGGTACAAATCGGTCGATCCTCAATGGAGCCAACTCAACAGCAAGCTTACGAAGCTCGAGCGAGACGGTCCTGCGTTGCGAAGGACGAACGTTTTGGTGACCACCGAAGGCGAACCGCACGTGCCCCATCATGCGGATGGTCGGGGGTACCCGCATTTTTATCCCGAGACGCATTTGCTCCGACGAGGGGATGTCGATCAGAAGGTCTCGGTTGTAAGCCCTGGGTTTCCTAAGGTCTTTCTCAAGGACCTGAATGCACCTGCTGAGTTGACTTGGGCGGATTCAACGAAGTCCAATTCCAAGTCCAGTTACCGCAGGGCTGCGTTAGCCAAATGGCTGACCGACACGACTGACGGCACCGGGGCATTGGTCGCTCGGGTGATCGTCAATCGGCTTTGGCAACACCACTTTGGCCGAGGGCTCGTCGCAACGCCCAACGATTTCGGATCGACAGGGCAAAAGCCGACCCATCCGGAACTGCTCGATTGGATGGCCCAGGAGCTGATCGATCAGGGGTGGAAACTCAAGGCTTTGCATCGACATCTCATGACCAGTCAGACGTATATGCAGACCAATCGTAGGCCCGAAGATCCGCGATTGAAGAGCGATCCGGACAATTTGCTCTGGTGGCATCGTCCACCGAGGCGACTCGAGGCCGAATCGATTCGCGATTCGATGCTTGTCGTTTCCGGGTTGCTCGATCGGACGATGTATGGGCCGGGAACGTTGGATCCGAATATGAAGCGTCGGAGCATTTACTTTTTTATCAAGCGCAGTCAATTGATTCCGATGATGATGCTCTTTGATTGGCCCGAGCCTTTGGTCAGCATCGGGCAGAGACAGACGACGACGATTGCACCGCAGGCATTGGCTTTTATGAACAATCCGATCGCTCGCGCTGCGGCCGAAGCCTTGTCAAATCAAATCTCCGATGTGCAGCAGATCGATGAGGTTTTCCTCAAGGTCCTTTCCCGATCGCCGACGGATGCCGAGCGACAAGCGGCCTTTCGATTCATCGCCCAGGCGCAGAAGACTCGGCAGGAGCAAAACGTCCCGCAACCCGAGAAGATGGCGATTGCTGATTTCTGCCAGATCCTCCTTTGTGCCAACGAGTTTATCTATGTCGATTGAGAAGTACCCACGTATGTATACGACAATGCAATCGCGTCGAGCTTGGTTGCAAAATGCCGGATGTGGATTTGGTTGGCTAGGACTCCAGAGTCTTTTGGCGCAGTGTACGGTCAGTCCAAGAGCACTAGGTGATGGACTGGGCGATGGACTAGGCGATCGCTCGAGGAATCCGCTTGCCGAACGCGAGCCCCATTTTCCCGCGCGGGCCAAGAGAGTCGTTTGGATCTTCGTCAACGGAGGGCCCAGCCAGGTCGATACCTGGGACTACAAACCTGGACTTGAGAAAGCCGACGGCAAGTCGATCAAGGAGTTTGACTCTTCTTTTTCGAACACCACTGGTTTTTTTCGCGACGCGGTCGGGAACCTGATGAAGTCCCCTTTTGAGTTCACACCCAGGGGCCAATGCGGCAAGATGGTCTCTTCGATCTTCCCGCACCTCGGAGAGCATGTCGACAAGATGGCATTTATTCATTCGGGATACACCGAATCGAACAATCACTCCCCAGCCCTTTTTGCGATGAATACCGGCATGGCTCGCATGGGATTCCCCTGCGTGGGGTCCTGGGTGGCCTATGGGTTAGGGAGCCAGACGCAGGACCTGCCTGCATTCTTGGTCATGAGTGACCCCAAGGGACGTGGTTTGCCCAAGGGGCATGCGGCCAACTGGTCGGCGGGTTTTCTCCCTGGAATTTATCAAGGGACCTATTTGAAGCCTACTGGAGATGCGATCGAGAATCTCAAGCCGCCGGTTTCATTGACCACGGCCATTCAGCGTCAGCAACTCGATGCGCTTTCGGAGCTGAATCAAATGCATCTGCAAAGCCATGCCTCAGAGGGCGATCTTGCAGCCCGCATCGAGAGCTTTGAGCTGGCGTTTCGGATGCAGAGCAAAGCCCCCGAGACGCTCGATATCGCCGACGAGCCCGAGCATATCCAACAGCTATACGGAATCGGTGATCCGAAATGCGATCACTTCGCGCGCCAGTGCTTGATGACCCGTCGTTTTCTCGAACGAGGGGTTCGGTTCGTGCAGATTTACTCCGGTGGTATGGAGAATGAACGTTCGTGGGATGGGCATGTCGACATCGCAGGGAACCACCAACAGTTTGCCGACGAGACGGATCGTCCTGTGGCGGGCCTTTTAACGGACCTTGCTCAACGCGGGATGCTTGAAGACACCTTGGTTGTTTGGTGCGGTGAGTTTGGTCGATTGCCGATCGCCCAACTCGGGGGTAAGCCTGGGCGGGACCATAACCCGCATTGCTTTACTGCATGGATGGCAGGTGGTGGGGTCCGAGGTGGAACCAGCTTCGGAGAATCCGACGAGATCGGTTATAAAGCGGCCGTCGATCGGGTCCATTTGAACGATCTGCACGCGACGATCTTGCATCTGCTTGGATTGGATCATCAGAAGTTGACGTATCCTTACAACGGGCGCAACTTCCGGTTGACCGACGTATCGGGTCAGGTGCTTGAGAAAATCCTGGCTTAGCTAAGTCATCCTTGCTAGGAGATTGCAAAAAGGAAAAGGCATGTCTCGATGCAAGACATGCCTTTTTCTTTTGGATATTGTGATTGGGCGATTCGACCGACTTGCGATGCTAGACCGAGGAGTTCAGGGCTGCTTCGAGTTTCACTCGTGGCGGGACGCCTTGGAAACGCTCGATGATCTCGCCGTCTTTGAAGAGCAAGAGAGTCGGAATGGCGTTGATCCCGTACTTGGTAGCCAATTCAGGGTTCTGGTCGACATCGACCTTGCCAATTTTGACCTTCCCTTGGTACTGCAATGCCAGTTCGTCGATCAGAGGAGCGATCTGTCGGCAGGGTCCGCACCAAGTGGCCCAAAAGTCGACGAGTACCGGTTCACTCGAGGTCAAAACATCACTATCAAAACCGGCATCGGTGAATTCCGCTGCGTGTCCCATCTGGCAATCTCTCCTTGGAAATGAAGTGGCTCATAAAGGGGCTGCTCTGGTGGCCGTCGCATGCGTTGGACCAATTGGCAGTCTCCCTTGACTGGAACACTTTACCGCATATAGCGTGCCAAGCCAAGCAGTCGGGGGGTGGGCCTCGGACTGAAACGGTCGTTTCGCGAGGTTAGAGTGGTTCGTTTCCCCAGGGGAATTCCGCTGGTGGTGGTGCGGTGGCTGAGATTCGCTCGGCGGTTTGCGGGTGGTGGAAAGTTAGTCTGAAGGCGTGCAGGGCGATGGGTGGTTCGCGATACTCGGGGTTTGGAGTGCCGGTTTCTGGGATCCAGGGCTTCTGACTGCCGTAGAGGCGGTCTCCCAGGATGGGAAAGCCGCGTGAGCCGCATTGGAGTCGGATTTGGTGCATGCGACCGGTTCCGAGTTGGATCAGCAGAAGAGACTCGAGTTGGTTCTTAGGTCCGGTGCGTTGACGCAGGACTCGGTACTCGAGGGTTGCAGTCCTGGAGTGTTCTTGATCGAGGCTGGAAAGTTCGGCCCGAGGCTCGTTGGGGACTTTGCGCATCGAGTCCTCCCAGGCCCCTTGGCTAGGAGGGTTTCCTGAGACCCAAGCGAGGTATTCCTTGCCGACAATCCTGGTCGCAAATTGTTGGCAGAGTTGTCGAAGCGATTTTCGGTTTCGAGCCACGACGACCGTTCCGCTGGTCATACGATCTAGCCGATGAGGGATACCGATGAAGGGTTCGGGGTTTGCCTCGTTGGTCTGTTGCTCGATGAGCCGAGATTGCAAGCTTGGGAGAGTGTCGATAGCTTGTGTCAGCAGATCGATCGGTTTGTTGACGACCAAGAACCAGGGGTCGTCGATCAGGATTTCGATGGCTTTGGGATCGTGCATCTTGGGAACAGGTAACACGTTGCATGGCGAAGCTTGCGGCCTAGAGCCGATCGAGCGACAATAGCACCAGACAACAGCCCCAGACAATAGCCCCGTCGGGGCAAAAAAAAACGAGAAACACCGGCCACGAAACCAACATGTCCGAATGTTATGTTTCATTAGTGCTTCTCGTTGGCCTTATGTTCGAGCAAAATGGCGCTCGGGTCAATAGGGACTCTCAATCGCGATGCAATGAAGTCAGGGAATTTTTTTGATGGCTGACCAGCAAGAGTCGATACACTTTGTCACCGGTCGCTTGGCCGAGTCGGCAGTGCGAGAGATCGTCGCTCAGTTGTCGCACAAGCATGGCTTTGCTTACAGCATCGATGTGCTTCCGATCACAGTCGCTGCGTTGATGACACCCAAGTGGCTTATGCGTCATATCGATGTACCTGCGAACACGACGCGCGTGTTGTTACCAGGGTATCTAGCTCCGCACATCGACGAGCTTAGGACGCAGTTTTCATGCAGGGTGGATTGTGGGCCGAAGGATGTCCGTGATCTACCCACGATGTTCGGTAGCAAACGCCATCGTTCGGAGGATTATGGCCAATACAAAATCGAGATCATCGCGGAGATCAATTACGCACCGAGACTTCTTCGCCGCACCTTGGTCGCTGAGGCTCAACGGTTGATCGAGCAAGGTGCAAATCGCATCGATTTGGGGTGCGAACCGGGAATGCGTTGGTCGGACGTCGCCGATTCGGTTCGTGAAATCACCGACCAGGGCATCGCCGTCTCGATCGATTCGTTCGATGCATGGGAGGTCGAGCAAGCCGTCCGCAACGGAGCGACGCTGGTCCTATCGGTCAATTCGAGCAATCGCAAAGAGGCTTTGAACTGGGGAGTCGAGGTAGTGGCGATCCCTGATGATCCCGCAGATTTCCAGACCTCGATGGTCCAGACCGCAGCGTTCCTCTCGGACAACAGGATCCCTTTTCGATTGGACCCGATCCTCGAGCCTATCGGCTGTGGATTTGCCAATTCGCTAGGGAGGTACTTGCACACCCGAGCCCTTTTCCCCGAGGCTGCGATCATGATGGGGATTGGGAACATCACCGAGCTGACCGATGCGGATTCAGCGGCGATCAACACCTTGCTCTTGGGCTTCTGCGCCGAGTTGGAAATCCACAGCGTCCTGACAACCCAAGTCATCTCATGGGCTCAATCGAGCGTCAAGGAATGCGACCTTGCACGACGTTTGGTCGAATACTCAGTCCGGCATGGGGTTCCTCCTAAACATCTTGAAGAGCGACTGGTGATGCTTCGCGATACGAGTAGCATCCACCCGAGCCCATCGACCTTGATCGCTCTGGCCGAGCAAATCAAGGACAACAACTATCGGATTGCAATCGATGGCCAGAACATCCACCTCATGAGTGCCAATGTCCATCTTCAAGGAACCGATCCTTTCGAGATCATGCAGGAGCTGCTCAAGCTTCCCGAGTCGCGAAACGTGGATCCATCGCATGCGTTTTATTTGGGGTTCGAGCTCTCAAAGGCCCTGACGGCATTGACGCTCAACAAACGCTATGAGCAAGACGAGTCGTTGCGATGGGGCATTCATACCCGGCCCGAGAAGCATCATCGGCTTGCCAGGAAGAAAGCCAAGGACGAATAGGTCGGCGAGTTCCCGCGAACCGCCTCGATCCACGATCGGCATCGCCGCAGTTTCGAACAGCCATCGAGTACGAGTACCGTTTCACTGAGTACGAGTACGAGTACGACGAAATCCGAGGCGATGCATTTTTCGTGCATCTTCCCGTACTCGTACTCAGCATCGCGGTACTCGTATTCGTATTCGTATTCGTATTCGATTCGATTCGATCGAGTATAGCAATCCGGCCAATAGGTCCCCAATTTCCGCTAAACCGCCTCGATCCACGAGCGGCATCGCCGCAGTTTCGAACAGCCATCGAGTACGAGTACCGTTTCACTGAGTACGAGTACGAGTACGACGAAATCCGAGGCGATGCACCAACGAGCTACTCAGGATGGATCCATTGCGAGGAACCTTGGGGGTAATGCTCTTTCTTCCAGATAGGAACTTCAGCTTTGATGCGCTCGACGAGCCATGCGCAGGCCTCGATCGCGCTGGCTCTATGGGCCGACCCGACAGCCACGACCATACTCGTTTCACCTACGTGGACTTTGCCCAAGCGATGAACGAAGGCGACGCGTT
>QWPJ01000165.1 GCA_003671195.1 Planctomycetota bacterium | reverse complement strand
GTAGACTAAAAAAGCGTTGGAAAGCAACAGAGTGTATCCTGTTGTTCCCTTCCAATTTGATGTCGAGAAACAACAGCGACCGACGCGACCACAGGATCCCATCGTGCTCGTGCTCAGTCCGCCGTGGCGGACGGTGCTCGTAATCGAACGCTTTGCGTGCATGGCATCAACCCGACTTGCGTTACGGCCTATAAACCGCTGTTTCCCAAATCGCGGATCATGCTCCTTATCCCCATCAGCCTATCCATTACCAAATTCCTGCCCGAGCAGCGCGTTGACCAGGATGGAATGATACAATCGCATGATGGATCGATCGAGCACGAGCACGAGCACGAGCACGAAAAACAGCAAGAACAAAACCATGCACCGAAGTGGCCGGTCGGCCGCACTCAATTTTAGAAACCACTTTGGCGGCCACTCGGTGATGGTTGCCGTTCGTCGTGATCGGATATTATGATGGATACGGTATACATCGAAACGTCGATCGTCAGCTACTTGCGACAGAAGCCAAGCTCGCAAGTGGTTGCGGCAGCGAGGCAAATCCTCACGCACCAGTGGTGGAATGATCATCGACTCAACTACGAGCTGGTGGCGTCACAATATGTCATTGACGAAGCATCTGCGGGAGACCTTTTTCTTGCGGCAGAGCGTCTCGAAGCGCTTGACGGTATCCCATTGCTTCCGATCACCCCAGAGGTCCCCAAAATAGCCCAAAGTATCATGGCTTTAGGGGTACTGCCCCCAAAAGCTCAAGTGGACGCACTTCACATTTCCCTTGCCGCTCATCACAGGATACAATACCTGTTGACGTGGAATTGCAGACACATTGCGAACGCGAAAATCCTACCAAGAATTCATGGCATTCTGACGGATATGGGCATTCCAATTCCGATCATTTGCACCCCCGAGGAGATGCTAGGCGATGAAACCGACGAAAGCTGATAATACGATCGATGAAATCCACGAAATACGGTTCGAGATTTCGGATCGGTTTGACGGTGACGTATTCGCTATTGCACAGGACGCGGCCCGTCGACAAGCGGCTTCGAATCGACCTTTGTGGCATCCGAAGACGACGAACAAACCGTTGCAGCCAGGCGGCGGATCGGGCGTTTCTGAATTGGACACTTCTTCTCCCGCCGCTGGCTGAACGGCGGCGTTCGTGCCTCGCAGAGCCACGCACACTGATCGTACGACCTCGGCCCCCGGGTGGCCTTGAGCCACCGGAGCCCATGGTTCGTCAGCTAGGCGGATCATCTCCACCATTCCCACTTCACGACGTAGCCTCCCGCTAGCTGATGAAACTGTGCTTCCGGTCGGACGAGCCGACCGGGGGCCTAGGGCATACGGCATCGCGTATGTTGGTGAAGCAACTCCTGGTCCTCGGTGATCTTTTCGTTCGTGCCTCGCATCGGATTTCGTCGTACTCGTACTCAGTCCGCCGCGGCGGACGGTACTCAGTGAAACGGTACTCGTACTCGATGGCTGTTTGAACTGCGGCGCTGCCGATCGTCGATCGAAGCGGTTCGCGGGAACTTGCGGACCAATAGGCCGGATTGCTATACTGGACCGCTTCGAGTACGAGTACGAGTACGAGTACCGCGATGCTGAGTACGATTACGGGAAAACGCACGAACAAAGCATTGGACCGAAGTGCTCGATCGGGCGTTTTTGATTTGTGTAAAGTCCCCTCATCGCACTCGGTCGATGTGTGCCGTTGAACTAAACCGATTCGCCTACGAACCGTTGGATGTCGGCAGTCTCTCTCAGGACCGGACTTCCTTGTCTTAAATACGTGTCAGCCTTCCTTGGCTGACAGGCTCTTTTTTGTAGATGCAGGGTCTAGCTGAGATGATTCAGCGCGCTATCGGGATATGAGCAGCCAGCGACTACCCCCGGCGTGCCACTGGGCTGTTGAGCCCCCTAGGCTGTTGAATCTCAGAAGTGGATTAAGTAGAGTCCGTATACGATAGACACGGCGATGCGACTTAGCCCAACCTACAATCTATCCCTCCGTTCCGCTTCGCTCCAGTTGGGATAGATTGTTATTCGTTCCATCAGAGCGAACGGAGTTTGGTTAACGCCTGCTGGACCCCCTGGCGTTGGGCGACCAAGTCGCTCAATGCTTGGCGTTCTTTGTCGATGATTTCCGGAGGTGCCTTTCCTACGAAGGCCTGATTGGAAAGCCGACTCTCCTTGCCCAGAATCTGTTTTTCCAAGTTCTCGAGCTGCTTTTCATTGCGTGCGATCTCGGCGGCGACGTCGAGGAATTGGCTCAAGTCGACATACACATCCATCCCTTCGATAGGCATGTGGGCATGGACCTCCGGAATCGAAATGCTCGTGCCCCAAGCGACCCCGACGGCTCCTGCCATGCTCTCGAGGAACGTTCCCATCGGTTTAAGCAAACGTTCGTAGCGATCCTCACAACGGACTGAAAATTGGACTCGCTGCTTGGGTGCGATATTTTGCCTAGAGCGAATTTCGCGGATCGCTCCGATCAATGCGACGAAGTGCTTGAACTGCGCTTCGACATCCTGACGGATCATCTCGGGCTGGGCTTTTGGCCACGGGGCCTGGATCAACCATGCCGTGGCGTCCTGCTGGGCGAACAAATCGCGTCGCTTGCTGAACTTGCCTAACTCCTGCCAAATCGCTTCGGTGACAAAGGGCATCATGGGGTGGAGCAAGCGGAGCATCTGGTCCAAGCAATGGGCTAGGATTCTCTGTACCATCGGCCGAGCTTGGGGGTCTTGCATCCGTGGTTTGGCCATCTCGACATAGTACGAACAGAAATCGTCCCAAGCGAAATCGTAAGCTGCCCGGGCCGCCTCGGCGTACCCGTACCGCTGGAGCTCGCGATCGACCACTTCGGTGGTCGTCGATAGACGGGACAGAATCCACTGGTCTTCAAGCGGCAGATTTGCCCAGTCGATCGAACCTTGGGTGTATCCCTCAAGATTCATCATCACGAATCGGGATGCATTCCAAAGCTTGTTGACAAAGTTCCTTGCGACCTCGAATCGCTCGGAGACTACCGGAGCGCGGGGCAAGGCTTTGTCTTCGTCACTCTCGGCCCACTGGGTCGAGAAGGGCTTCTTGCATTTGTCGCAAACGACCCGATGCTTGATCCGATTCTCTTTGGTCTGATTCACAAGCGCCTGGCAATTGGGGCACTCGTATTGCACGGGCATGCGCACGTCTTGCGTTTCGGTGGTCAACCAAGCCAATCCGAATCGCAATGCATCGGCACCGAACTTCTCGATCACGTCGATCGGATCGACTCCGTTGCCCTTGGACTTCGACATCGTCTCGCCGAATCCATCGAGGATCTTCGGATGGATGTAGACCTCGCGGAAGGGGACTTGGCCAACGTTGTTCAAGCCCATGAGAACCATCCGGGCGACCCAGAGTGTGATGATATCTCGCGAGGTGATCAACGTGTTGGTCGGATAGAAGTAATTCAAATCGTCGGTTTTATCCGGCCAACCGAGCGTCGAGTGGGGCCATAAGGCCGAGGAGAACCAGGTGTCGAGAACGTCCTCTTGGCGGACCAGCCCGAGCGACTGGATCTTGAGCTCCATTCCGGATGCTTCCTCAAGGATGCAAACGTGGAGTACCGAGGGCTCCTCGATCGCCGCCGAGATCTGCCCCTGGGCCGCCTCGGGCATCGCTAGGATCTTCTTCATGGCCCCTTGGGCCTCCTCGGGGGACTCATAAGTTCGCGTCCAGATCGGGATTTGATGCCCCCACCAAAGCTGCCTTCCGACAGGCCAATCCCGCTTTTCGCTGAGCCAATCGATATAACCTTGGGTGTATCGCTCTGGATAGATCTTCACCTTGCCCGTCGAGACCGCATCGATCGCCGATTGCGCCAGTTGCCCCATGGACACAAACCACTGATCGGCCAAATAAGGCTCGATAGGGGTCTTGCTCCGATCGCTGTGCTTGAGCTCGATCTGCCGATCCTCGGTCTTCTCGAGCATCCCCAAAGCGTCCATGGCCTTGACGACCTGCTGGCGCGCTTCGGACATCGATAACCCATCGAACCGTCCGCCACCGGTATGGATCGTGCCATCGGGGTTCATGATGTTGATCATGGGCAACCCGCATCGCTGGGCGACCTCGTAGTCGTTCGGGTCGTGCGCCGGGGTGACTTTCACGCACCCGGAACCAAGCTCTGGTTTGGCCCAGCTATCGACGACCAGGGGTATCTCGCGATCGCTCAGCGGCAAACGAACCTTGCGCCCATCGCGGGCCATGGCCGCAAGCAGCTCGAGTTGGGGCAACAACTCGGCTTGCCGCTGCTTGAGCCCATCGATTTGAAGCTCGATGGATTCTCGGTCCTTGGATGCACATTCGGCCAACCTCTGCTGGGCCTGTTCAAGAGCTTTGCTCAGGGCGTTCGCAGGATCCGGATGGACCGCCACGGCCGTGTCTCCTAGCATCGTTTCGGGGCGCGTGGTCGCTACGACGACATAAGTCGGCTCGCCGGGCTTGGGATCGACCACCGGATATCGGAAATGCCAAAATCCCCCATCGACCGTTTCGGTAAAGACTTCATCGTCGCTGACTGCCGTCTGCAAATAAGCATCCCAGTTGACAAGCCGCTTGCCCCGATAGATGAGCCCTTTGGAAAACAGATCAAAAAACGTGGTGCGGACGGCCCTTGCGCACATGGGGTCGAGCGTAAATCGGGTCCGACGCCAATCGCATGAGCAACCGAGCCGCTTGAGCTGGCTCAAGATCCGCGCTTCATACTGCTCTTTCCAATCCCAAATCCGTTGGATCAACTGCTCGCGCCCCAGATCGTGTCGGGTCTTGTTCTCGACCTCCTTGAGCCTCCGCTCGACGACTGCTTGCGTGGCGATCCCCGCATGGTCTGTTCCAGGCATCCACAGGGCGACTTCGCCCATCATCCGATGCATGCGAATCTGGATGTCTTGAAGCGTATTGTTCAAGGCATGGCCTAAATGCAAGGCTCCCGTGACGTTTGGAGGCGGAATGACGATCGTAAAAGGACGCTTGCTCGGGTCCGCGTCGGCATCGAAACATCCTGCCTCGATCCACTGCAGGTAGATTCGATCGGAGGCCCCGACAAAATCAAAGCGGTTTGGAATCTCGATGGGTTGGGCTGGATTGGTCATGAAAATCGGTCCTAGGCTGATAATCTTCGAACCCCCTGGCTCTTCGGCGCGCAGGGCAGTTCCTACTGGGTGACCAATTCTCAAAGAATCGTCCGGCAACGCAAGGCCGACAGAGCCCAGGACCTAAAGAAACCCCGTTTTGACTCGACGCGACTGGCTCTTCTTGCGATCCTGAGTTCCGCGAAACGGACTCTGGAACACTGCACTTGACCTTTCACCGGAGGGCTTGCGACCAACCGCTTTCAAAAACCCATCGGCATGCGCCGAAATCCATTCAAATCCAATCTTTCCTAAAAAGATCCAAATGTCGATTTGACGGTAATGGCAATTGGCCACTAGCTATTGGAATTCGTCTCGTTCGATCTGATAGCTCTCTAGCTTGCGGTACATCGTCGCGCGAGAAATCCCTAGCATTTCCGCTGCTTCGGGAATGCTCCCGCGTGTCCGACGCATCGCCTCGCGGATCAATCGCTGCTCCCATTGTTCGATATTCAAAGAGTCCAAGTCCGAATCGCTCATCGTTTCGTGGAGCGCAAGATCGCTTGCCTTGATCTCCGTCCCGTTGGCTAGGACGACTGCACTGTCGATGACGTTGCGCAGTTGTCGAACATTCCCAGGCCAGGAGTACTTGCGCATCTTTTCGAGCGCTTGCTCGGATAGCTTCAACTGAGGCCTGCCGTGGAACTTTGAGAAGTGATCGAAAAAGTGTGTGATCAAAAGATCGATATCCTCTTGCCGCTGACGTAACGGAGGAATCATCAGCTCAAAGACGCTCAATCGATAAAAAAGATCCTCACGAAACCTCTTTTCCTGGACGAATTCCATCAGGTCTCGGTTTGTCGCAGCGATGACCCGCACATCGACACTGATCTCTTTTCTGCCCCCGACAGGCAAAAAGGGATGCCCCTCGAGTATCCGCAACAACTTGGCTTGTCCCTCAAGCGTCATCTCGCCGAGCTCGTCGAGAAACAACGTGCTGTTGTTGGCTTGCTCAAACCAACCGATGTGGTCCTTGTCCGCTCCGGTAAATGCTCCTTTGACGTGACCAAAGAGTTGGCTCTCCATCAAATCCGCAGGAATCGCAGCACAGTTGACACTCAGCATCGGTCGGTCGGCACGCGAACTCGCTCGATGGATCGCCCGGGCGACGAGCTCCTTGCCGGAACCACTCTCGCCGCGTATGAGAATCGATCCAGATGCTCTGGCAATCCGTACGATCTTCTCCTTCAATTCCACCATCGCCGCGCTCTGACCGAGCAACTCGTCGAATTCAGCCGTGCGACTCTTGAGCCGGTCGTGATGGATCTTCAACACCTCCGATTCCCGCACCCGGACGATCGTGGTGGACAATATGCTCGATGCCGCGATCGCGAAATCAAACGCATAAGGGGAAAAAATCTCTTTGTCTCGGTACAGATGGATCGCTCCAATCGTTTTGCGATCGTCGAGCAACGGTATGCAAATCGCATCTTTGAATGTGCGCAAAGCACCCTCTTTGACACTCGTTTGCTTGCTCTCGGCAGACTCTTGCTGCATCCACACGGCTTTGCCGTACTTGCATACCATCTCGGTGAGCCGGTCGCTAAGCTCGAGCTTGTTTTTCTTCGTCGTCGCCGGATACCTATGGCCAACATCGAGCAGTCCGTATTCGTTGGCTACCAAAAATGCGACGGCCGTCGCATGGGTGTGCGCTCGGAGCAACTCGATGGCGATCGTGGCGACCTCGTCAGGCGAAGTAAGTGAATTGCAATGGATGGACAATTGGTGCAAGTCGGCGATTTCGTCGTGTCGACCCGCCTCCTTGAGAGCTCGAAAGGAGATCATCCCGGAATTGATACTCCCCGATGAGCCAGCGTTTTGATCGTCGGGAAACAAATCCTTAGAGTGGTTTAGGATTTCGACGGTCTGCTCTTCCACACTCGATTCGTCGACAAAGCTGAACTCGGTCCCCCCCATGCGAATCGTGTCGCCATCGTTCAAAATCGCTTCGTCGGTCTTCGAACGGTTGACCATCGTGCCGTTCGTCGAGCCGGCATCGAGCAAAGTCCAACGCCCGTTCTTGTAGACGATCCGGGCATGGACCCGCGAACATCGAGGGTCGTTCAACTGGACCTGGCACTCTGCCCCGCGACCGATCAAGGTTTCGACATGTCGGTTCAACGGGAGCTTGGCGTTCAAGTCCACACCGCGGGTAACCTTTAGGTAGCTGGACATGTGCCTGGATCGTAGTGGAGTGGCTGATTCGACTCGTGAAAACTTCAATTGTAGACAGTTTGTCTCAATTTGCTACAGCATCTGATTTGCTGCCTGAAGTGCACAGAGAGGTTTCCCGTTAAAATGGAAACAACATGCCATCGATTCATCGATCCTCACACCCCTTTTGGCGATGCTCCTATGTCCCCGATCGATCCAGAAAAAGCCATCAACGCCCGGTCCCTGAAGAAACTCCTGCTGCTGGTCCTCTTGATCGCCCTGGCGAGCCCGAGTCTTCTTGCACAGGAACTCTGGGTCTAATGGCTAGATACCGTTCTTCAAGAGCAGATCCCCAACGTCCAAGGGGTCATGTACACGACCTGGCGTCGCAACTACTCCGATCTTGAAAAGTTCGCCAAGGCCGTTCAGTCGCACCGATGGCACAGCGAATCTCGCTGAACGCCTAGGAAAAACTTTTTCCGGCGATCCTCAAAAAGACATCCTCGAGACTCGGCGGCCCGATCGTCATGCTCGTAACAAGCGAGCCGAGACTCGCATAGACATCCATCGGGGAAATATCGGTTTGCTGTCGAACGATTCGGACCGAGCCCCCATGGATGCTGCCGTGATACCCGTACTGCTTTTCGAGTTGTTCGACCACCCTGCTGGGCTCGTTGGTCGCAACGCTAAAGACGATCTGTCCGGTGCTCTTGCGCAGCGATTCAGGCGAATCATCGACCAAAAGTCGACCTTGATCCAAAATCGCAATCCGATCGCATTTCTCGGCTTCCTCGAGAAGGTGAGTGGTCAAAACGATCGTCGTGGAGTGCTCTAGGCGAAGCTCTTCGAGGGATTGCCAAAGCTCGAGCCTCGAAAGAGGGTCCAAACCGGTGCTCGGCTCGTCGAGCAAAAGCAACGCCGGCCGATGCAATAATCCCTTGACCAACTCGACGCGACGCCTGAGCCCACCCGAGAGCTTGTCGATCTTGATATCGAGTTGGTCCTGGACCCCCAACGCTTCGGACAACTCCTCTAGCCTCGACTTGGCCTCGCGTTGGCCGATCCCGTACAACGCTGCCTGAAACAGAATGTTCTCGCGAGCCGTCAGCTTGCGATCCAGGCTTGGGGACTGAAACACCACTCCAATCCGCTCGCGAATCGCTTGTTGGTCTTTGGCGACATCGTAGCCCAGCATCCGAATCGTGCCGCTTTGAACGGGCACCAAGGTGGACAAAAGCCTAAACAGGGTCGATTTGCCACTGCCGTTGGGACCAAGGACTCCGAAAATCGACCGTTGAGGGATTTCCAGCGAAAGATCGCTGAGTGCCGCTTTTTCGCCGTAACGATGCGTAAGCCCCTGAATGGCGATCGATGGCTCGCCCTGCAGTTGCATTAGAACAGTCCCCAACGCACGACGACCAGCAGGAAAATCGCTGGTAGGAAAACCAAGGAGGTTCGCAATAGCTTTCGGGCTGTGCCCTGATCCCTGCTGCGCAGGAATTTGGTCGAGGCGATCAGTTGAAAAAAGGCGATTCCGAAAGCTAAGCCGGCTAGGATCCAAGTAGCGATCGATTCAGGACCGAGCACTACCAAGCTCAATGGACAGAGCAACGCCGCCGGTACGACAGCATGCCAGCCAGCCGCAAGCCCCGATGGCTCCTCCCCGGTGAGCATCCGAAAGCCCGCTTGGGAGTATTGATCCTTGTACAACCAAGCGATGGCCATGAAGTGGGGGAACTGCCAGAGGATTACAATGGCGGTCAATCCCCAAGCCTCCAGCGACGCGATGGATCCACCGGCGGCTGTCCACCCGATCATCACCGGCAGCGCACCTGGCAAGGTCCCGACTGCGGTGTTCCACCACGACCAAGCCTTCATCGGTGTGTAGACCCAACAGTAGATGAACCAGGTCAGGAAGCTTACCAAGGCCGCTGTCGCATTGGTCCCGAAGTAAATCAAAGATGTGCCGACGACGAAGAGCAACCACCCGAAGAGACTCGCCTCACTCATCGTCAGCCGCCCGCTGGGCAACGGTCGGTTGCGGGTCCGCGGCATGAGAAAATCCCGATCCCGTTCGAACCACTGATTCAGAACGCTGGCACTCGCAGCGACCATGCTGGTTCCGACCAAGGCGCTGAACCAGGCGATCGGAGCGACCGACGTCTCGAGGAGCCGACCGGCAAAGACCATCGCGACGGCGACGGTCAACAGGATCATCACGGTGATCCGTGGCTTGGCCAAGACGAGATAATCCCGCCATGCAGATCGCACCCACGGCGAAGGCAATTCCAACGTTTTGGTCACTGGTGTGGACAAGGTATTCTCTAAATGGTTCCGTTAGACGGCCGAAATGGACTGGGGTAAAGCCCCAGTCGTCTGAGGATTATTCAACGGATCGCGATTCTCGACAAGGGAAAACTGACGCCTCCCAACGCGGCAAATCAGCCACGTCGAACTGGCGATCAGGAGCGATCCGGTCGCCTGATGGGCCGTGACCACCATCGATTCCCAGTAACCTTTGGCCGCGATGACGTACCGCGCAAGGGCCCCGGTCGTCTCGCTCCAAGGGAGGGCATAGTTGGCCATCCAGGTGCCAACACCCAAGAGCAATTGCAAGACCAAGAGCGCCAACAATGCGTTGGCGGGTGCTCTCAGACCAGGCTCCTGGGCATAAGGGCTCTTGCGAACCATCAGGGCCACGGCAAGGATCGCGATCGTTACGACCCCTGCAAACGTCAAATGCAAATGGACCATGGACATGAATCCCACCGGACTCGTGCTGGGCAAGGCATGCCGAAGTTGAGCTCCCAGTACCAATTGGGTCACCGTCGAGCCGAGTAAAATCCAGGATAACTTCCATAACCCACGGGGCAGGATTCTCGCCGTGGCAGTTTTCCAATCCGTAGACGAGGCCAAAGCGACAAACGTTGCATAAGCAAAAACCATCGGACCCCCGCACCCGTGGATCATGGCGATGGTCCGTTCGTCCAGAACGACCCGAAATCCTCCGAGCAACCCCTGGGCGATGACTGCTCCGAGCAAACCGACACAAGCCCAACGGTACCACCGACGGGGCTCTTGCCTCCAAGCAGCGATGCACAAGAAGATCACCAAGAGTCCCACCCACGATCCCAAAAGCCGGTGTCCATGCTCGATGAGCAGGTCGAACGGGCCATAGATCCATGTCCAAAAGGGGTACAGGAACAAGTTGTATCCATAAGTCCCGGGCCAATCGGGAACGGCCATCCCGGCATCGTGGGTCGTGACCAACCCTCCGACCCAAATCAACGGGAAAATGAACAGTGCGGCAAGCCAACTCCAGAGCTTGACGAAGTTGAATTTCACTTCTGAGCTCACGTTCGGTCCTCCAAGTGCATGACGTAGTACACCAACTCCCAGAGCTCCTGATCGGTCAGACCCGGATTGGAATTCTCTGCCCTTGCCACAGGTGGCATCGGCGTCCCCTCGATCCCCAAGACAATTCTTTTAAAAATTTCCTTGGGAGACTTTCCTCCATGGAACGATCCCCAGTGGAAGTTCCTGGGCTTCGACAATACCGGGCGGAGAGCACCGTAAGGCTTCATCTCTTTCCATTCTGTGGGATGCTTCGGATCGATCCCTGCAAGGATCGTCCAATCCTTGGTCCATTCGTCGTAGTCCTGAGAAGCTCCATCCCCGGATCCAGTTTTTCCATGGCATTTGACACACGCCGTCAGCTCGCTTTCAAAGTGTGATTTGCCTTTTTGGATCCATTCCAGATGGCGATACTCATCGCTCGGTGCGGTGGTAAACCAAGCCGGCGGTTCGGGCTCGGACAGCGCGTCACTCGGGGCGCTGTTCCATTTGCCAACCACCTCAGAAAGGATTTCTTGCATTCTCGGCTCGCTCGTCTTCAAAGGGATCCCTTCTTGCAGGTTCAAGCGGATGGCTCGACGCTCGACTTCCCCTCGCATGGCCAGAAACTGCACGTATTCGACAAGGTCCTCGATGTCCTGGGCGAACTCTTCGGATTCTTCGAGAGCACGGAACGAGGGCATCGCCGTTCCAGGAATCCCTTCGACCAGGGTCCGATGAAGGTCTTCTCGGGACGGCTTTTTGCCGACTGGACTGGATTTGAATTTGAAAGTTCCCCTTCGAAAATCTCTCGGATAAGGTTCCAGGAGCATCGAAACGGGCCCGAGCCCATCGCCCGAAAGACCGTGACAAGTCACACAGTGCTTGCGAAAAACGCCACGCTCGACCTTGTCGGCCAGTCGACCGACGGGCCCAGCACACCTCAATACCGACTCCATACGGACCTCTTCTGCCAGTCCGGAGGGCCATCGGGGCTGATCCAACGAGCCGAACCAATTCTCGGTCAACGCGGCGGCTTGCTCGGCGATCTCGGCAGGATCCCGATCGGCCGACTCGCGAGTCAAGCTCGCCGCATGCAAAACGTTGGGCCGATACTCCAGTTCCGACGGGCCGCAGCCGACGAGCAGTACCCCGAGCATCGGCAATGCCCACGCAATGCGCGCTGCAGTGTCACGCTGAGTTTTCGATGGCCGGTGCGTCCGGTCGGTTTCGATTCGAGCCAGCCGACGAGCAGTTTTTTCCGCAGCAAAAGGATTCATTTCAATTTCAAAGAGGGGCTGAAAAAGCTCCGACACCAGTCGGCCAGCATGACTACTGTAGGTTGACCGCAAAGTCACCCGAGAGTTTCCCAGGAAAACCAACGATTCGTAGTGTCAAATCGCCGCATGTGCGTGCGGCAGGCCCGGAATGTTACCTTTTTGTGCATATTGTGCATATGATGACGCCCGTGGACCGATTTTCGAATTGTTTTTTGATCTCCACAAGGTATTTTCCAATCGATGAAGCTTAAAAGTACGCATGAAGATTTTCGGGTCGAGGAGATCACCTCGGTCCGTCCAACGGGCGGATCGCACGCGTTGTATCGGCTCACCAAGGCCGGTTTGGGTACCCCGGAAGCGATTGCGGAGGTCTTGAGCCACTGGAATATCGAACGCCGAAGGATCAGTTACGGGGGGCTCAAGGACCGGCACGCCTCGACGCTTCAGCATTTCTCGATCGCCCACGGTCCGAAAACCGGTTTCACAGACCGTTCGATGCAGGTCGAGTACCTCGGGCAGGTCCACCGCCCCTTCGACGCCAAGGACATTCAGGCCAACCGGTTCGAAATTCGCCTGCGAAAGATCGCAAAAAAAGACGTTGAGCAACTCGATCGAAACGCCGATTGGCTCAAGCACTTCGGCGCGATCAACTACTTTGACGACCAACGTTTCGGATCGATCGGGCAATCCGGCGAACTTATCGGCATGCACTGGTGCAAGTTGAATTACGAGCGTGCGCTGTACATCGCCATGGCCGAGCCGAACCCTCACGATCGCCCCCGAGAGAGCGAACAAAAGGAGATTCTCCGAAACACTTGGGGGCAATGGGAAAAGTGCAAAGAGATGCTCGACCGCTCCCATCGCCGCAGCATCGTCACCTACTTGCTGGACCATCCGGTGGACTTCAAGCGCGCGTTGGCTTTGGTCCGTTTGGATTTGCGTAGTATCTACATTGCCGCCTTCCAAAGTTGGATTTGGAACCGTTGGCTCTCGGCCCTGATCGACCGCTTCAATGAGCAGCAGACCCAACGCCGCTTGCCGTCGAAATCCGGGCCGCTGTCGTTGCCTCAGTTGCTCACTGCCGACCAACAGAGCCGATGGAAAAGCCAGTGGCGAACCACCTTGCCTCTTCCCTCGGCTCGCCAACACGAATGGCCCGAAGGGACCCTCGAGACCCTCGAGTCGGTCGTCGCCGAACTGGGGCTTGCGGTACGTGAGTTGCGTTTGAAGTTCCCCCGCGATACGTTCTTCTCGCGAGGTCAGCGCGAGGTGCTGCTGTTTGCAAACGGATTCGAGTCGACCTGGGAGTCCTCCGACCCGAGTTCCGATCCAAACTCCGAATCGGTCGACTGGAAATTGGCCTTCGAACTTCCCCGAGGTGCTTACGCGACGATGATCATCCGACAGCTATTCCTCGATAGCATCGAAAACGGGCCGGAAAGTGGCCCCGACGAAGGCCCAGAAGAAAACCTCGAAACCGGCGCCGAGGACGGCCCGGGAATCCCGCTTTGAAACACACCGTGAAGCACACCGTGAAGCACGCTGCGAATAAAGACCAACAAAGAACTCGACAGGATTTAAGGAAGCGGCGATGAGACGTTTTGATGGGGTGATATTCGATCTCGACGGAACGCTCATCGACTCCTTGGAGGACATCGCCAACGCGGCCAACGCGACGCTTGCGGAGTTGGGCAAACCGACTTGCACACTCGAATCGTTCAAGACGCATGTCGGGGACGGCGTAAGTGTTCTGTTCCAAAGAGCGTTGCCAGAGACCCGAACCGATCCGCAACTGCTCGATAGGTGCATGGGGATCTACCAAGGATACTACGATCGCGGCTGGGATCGATGCACCGAGCCCTACCCAGGCATTCTGCAAATGCTTCGAAAGGCCCAACAAGAAGGGCTGAAACTCGCAGTGCTTTCGAACAAGCCGGATCACTTTACCAAACGCTGTGTCGAACGATTCTTGCCGGGGGTATCCTTTACGCATGTTATCGGTCACAGCGAGCGATTCCCCCGTAAACCCGATCCACAGTCGGCCATCTGGATCGCCTCCGAGATCTCCCAGAACGCGACCCGCATCGCTTATGTTGGCGATACCAACACCGATATGAAAACCGCCACGGGCGCAGGGCTTTATCCTATCGGCGTTTCTTGGGGCTTTCGCCAAGTCGAGGAGATCGTCCAGGCCGGCGCGCAAGCCATCTGCAACACTTCCGAAGAGCTTTCCGATCTGCTCCTCTGGTCCTAATCATCCCCGTGCGGTTCCCAACGTGGTTTTTTGCCCCAAAGGGGCGGGCGAATGATGTTACATCGTACGCATACCAATTAATTTTTTGCTCGAGAGTTGAACTTGACTCCCAACCCGAAGATTTTTTAAGCTATCGCCCCCGGATCGAGTATCGATAAAAAGACAGCTTTCGGGCGTAACGATCCGGTTTCGAAACGAGAAAACCAAGGATGGGGGTTGGGAATGTCAAACGAAGCGAAAAAAAACTCACCGGTTCCAATGCTCGATGTCGGCAGAGGCAACCTACCGTTAAAACAAGCATTCCTAGACGCGATCGAACGCGTTGTCGATAGCGGTCGTTTTTTGCATGGTCCGGAAGTCACGGAATTGGAAAAGACCGTGGCAGAAGTGTGCGGTACGAGACATGCCATCGGCTGCGCATCGGGTAGCGACGCTCTACTGCTGGCTCTGATGGCCCTGGATATCGAGCCGGGCGACGAAATCATCGTTCCGAGCTTCACTTTCTTTGCGACCGCAAGCGCTGTGTCGAGGTTAGGTGCCGAACCGATTTTCGTCGACATCGATCCGATGACCTACAACATGGATCCTGAATGCCTCGAAGAGAGTATTACGGCCAGGACCAAGGCGATTATCCCCGTGCACCTGTTCGGTCAGTGCGCTGCGATGGATCGGATCCATGAAATTGCATCCGCCCACGGCTTGCCCGTGATCGAGGATGCGGCTCAAGCGATCGGGGCGGCTTGGGACGATCGGCCCGCTGGGTCTTGGGGGCAGATCGGCTGTCTGAGCTTTTACCCCACCAAGAATTTAGGCGGTATGGGCGATGGCGGCATGCTCGTTTGCAATGACGATGCAATCGCCGCGAAGCTTCGCTTGCTCGCTTCGCACGGTATGCAGCCGCGTTACTACCACAAACTCGTCGGAATCAACAGTCGCTTGGACACCCTCCAGGCTGCCATCCTCAACGTGAAAATCGCTCATCTCGGGGACTACGCCAACGCTCGACGCGCCAATGCAGCAAGATACAAAGAGCTCTTTCAAGGGAGCCAATTGCACGAGATCGTCGAGCTGCCCAAGAAGCAGCCCAAGGCGACTCATGTTTGGAATCAGTATGGTATCCGCGTCCCGCACGGGCGACGCGATAGCCTCAAAGCACACCTTCAGAATCAAGGGATCGGCTGCGAAGTCTATTACCCGGTCCCTCTGCACATGCAGGAGTGTTTCTCCGACCTCGGTTACTCGTTGGGATGCCTGCCCCATACGGAAACAGCGGCTCGGGAAATCCTTCACCTGCCGGTCTACCCAGAGCTGACCGCAGGCGAACAGGAGGCAGTCGTCGAGGCTATCGAGTCGTTCTACATGACCGGCGCTTACCGACGTGTCGCCTAGCGAACATCCCGCTCTTGCGAAATCATCGAGTCGCACCTACTGATTTTACGACTTGCTAGGTTTACGACTTGGGATTTTTTTTCCCAGGAGCTTCCTTGAGGCTCGCCTGGAATTGCTTGGGCAGTTGGCCCATCTGCTCTTCGGTGAGCATTTTTCCGATTTCGATGCGGGTCTTGGTGAGCATTTCTTCGGTTTCGACGAGAACCTTCTTTTGCTCCTCGTTGGCCTTCATCGCCGCGAGTGCAAGCTCTCGGACTTCCTTGGGCTTCTTTCCATCCTCGCGGGCCTTCTTGCTGGCTTCCGCCCTATCCTTGAGCATTTGAGGTGTTAGGTTCACGGCCTTTCGCTTGGCCATGACCTCCTTGACCGTCTTGGTGAAATTCTCTTTGATCTTGGTGGTGGTCTCTTGGCTCAATCCGGCTGGTTCAAGCTGCTTGAGAAACTGGTTGACCATCGCGGTTTCGGGATCGCCACGTCCAGCCTTCTTGGCGGTTTCTTGGGCTGAAACATTGGAACCGAAAAAACCGACTATCGTTGTGCAAATCAAAAGGTACTTAAGCATGTAACTCTGCCTCCAAAAAACTTGATAACAAAAACACAAAACGTTGACTGCGACTCACCGGACGGCTTGCGCCGTTCCGCTTTTATTTTTCAATGAGCTGGTACTTCATGATAACGACTCGCATGGACCGAGTGCGAGGAGGGGACTTTACACAAGTCAAAAACGCTCGATCGAGCACTTCGGTCCAATGCTTTGTTCGTGCTTGTTCTCGTACTCGTACTCAGTCCGCCGCGGCGGACGGTACTCGTACTCGTACTCGAAGCGACCTAGTATAGCTATCCGGCCTATTGGTCCGCAAGTTACCGCGAACTGCCTCGATCAACGATCGGCATCGCCGCAGTTCAAACAGCCATCGAGTACGAGTACCGTTTCACTGAGTACCGCTTCGCTGAGTACGAGTACGACGAAATCCGATGCGAGGCACGAACATGATCCTTTGTTCAAGGGGCCTTCGAAGCGCTGAGTTTGAGCAACAACTTCAATGCCTGTTCGTAGCGGGGTGTTTCCTCCAAAGCCATCAAGCAGTGCCTTAAGGCTTGCTCGGGGTGTTGACCTAGACGATCGTAGGCGACGGCCAACTCGAAGTTCAATTCGGCCGGGTCCAACGGGTCTAGGTGAGCCAGGGCCACAAGGCTATCGATGACCCGCTGAGGCTGTTGGGTTTTCTGTCCGGCCAGCGCGAGGTCTTCGAGCACCGAAGCTCGCATGGGTTGGATCTCGAGCCAATTCTTGCACCAGTTCGCCACGCTTTCCCAATCCTGCGATTCTTTATCCAGGGCGATCAACCGCTCGAGCGGCGGGGTCGAGTGGGGGTCGAGCGATACGATTTCGAGCAAGCATTCGCGGACCTTTTCCGTTTCGTTTTGTTCGCGGTGAATGATCATCTTTTTCATCAGAGCGCTGCTTGATGTCGGATCCGTTGGCCAGGAGTCGTAGAGCGACCGCGCCGTTACGACCGCTTCTGTCCACGCCTTCTGCTGGATCTGTTCATCGAGTTTTCGGTGAAGGGCTGCGTACGAATTCGGATGGGCATCGAGCCAGGTGTTCCAGCGTTGTTCTTGGTCGATGGGAGTCATATCGAGGCTTGGGGCAATTTTTGCGCCTCGGTCTTTAGCAAAACTTTCGAAAGCCTGATCGAGGCCCTCAAGGCTACCGGTGCGACGTGCGATCGCATCGGTAATTGGGAGTCCATCGCGAAGGTCGGAAAGCAAACTGAGCAATCCATCATGTCCGAATTGCTCGACCCAGAACTCCACGACCAAGGAGGCTACATAGTAGGCATACTGAAGATGCATCGGGGACTTGGGCGCGAGGAACATGCGGCTCATGCGGCTAGGAGGTTCGAATTCGCCGCTTCGAAGCCAATGGATAAACATCGGGTTCGCAGGTTCCCCCCAGTTGTCTCTGTGCCTCCGCTCTTCGTAGACCGAGATACCTTCGGAGAGCCAGCGAGGCATGCGGTTGTTGGTCAGATTCAATGTCACGACGTGACAAAACTCGTGCCAAAGGACCGATTTCCAATTGTGTTCGACATTCAATGCCGCTGGGGAGTTGGCCGTGATCACATTGCCAAAGCACACGCCCAAGAATCCTTCGCCTCCTGGGAGCCCAAAGGTTCGTACAGCGAAATCCCTTTGCTTGGCAAAGAGCTCGACGATGATGGGTTCTTGAAGCTCCACCTTGTACTTGTTGACGAGCGTTTCGCGTGCCTCTTGCAAGAGCTCGACGACCTGGGCCCCGTAGACGTTCGCTTCGGTTGCATCCATACGGATGACCAAACCGGGGGCCTCGATCGTCTGGTACTTGGCGAGCTCACCTCGGAGGATTTGAAGGTTGTAGCTCGTCACATGGAAAGGATCGGCTTGGCGAGCCAACGCGACCATCTCCCAACCCTCCTGTTCTTTTCCTAGTCGCAAGAGGTCTTGGGCCAGTTGGGTTCGGGCAGGATGGAAGTTGCTGTCCATCGCTAAGGCGCGCTGTTGGTATTGGGAGCCTTCGGCAAATCGGTAGTGCAACGAAAGGTGTTTACCGATTTTGTAATCGACGATCGGATTGAGCTTCCTGAGTACCAGTGCGCGGCTGCGAAAGGTTCCTTCGTCGTTGTAGGCTCCTTGGAGGTGTGCGATCGCAGCCCTCAAGGCCCAGAGTTCGGGCAGGTTTGGATTGATCGCTTCGACCTGCTCGAGCACACTCAGAGATTGCGGATAGCTCTCGGAGTCCATGAGGACTTCGGCCTGCTTCATAAGGCTTGGGATATGGCTCGGGTTGATGCTCAGGGCCTCTTGGAGTGCATCGCGAGATTTCTCAGGATCGGAGTTGCTTAAGGCTTCCGAATGGAGGAATAAAAGATCCGGGTCGTTCCTACTGAGCTTGAGCCCTTTCTCCAGCGCGTCGGCAGCCACTTTGGTGTCGGACTTCTCGAGGGCCATCGACGCGATCGCTTTGAGGGCTTCGAGATTCTTCGGATCGGAACGAAGGGCCTGATCGTAGCAAAGCTTCAAAACCTGTTTGGGATCCTCGCCTTGGAGAAGGAAGAACTCCCCGAGGGGTACAAGCTCTGCTTTGGTCGAGTATCGCCAGGGATTGCGTTGGATCTGAGCTGTGAGCTCCTCGAGTAGCGAGCGAGCTTCGGTATCGAGGTTGTTGGCAAGCAGGATTTTATGACCCAGAAGCTTCAGGCGAAGGCTATCGGAAAAGCGTTCCAAGGATCCTCGGTAAACCTCAAGGGCCTGAGGGTACTTGCCCTGGAGCATGTAGTTGGCTGCAAGCAAGCGTGGCCAAGCTTCGTTCCAGGTCTTTTTCTCCACCTGGGACCGAGCGATCTCGACGGCTTTTTGGTATTCGCCGATCCGCATCGCCTCTTGGACCGTACCGACGTCGACGATCTGTCCGGAGCAGAGTCGGATTGGGGTGCTCCATGCCAAGAGCGCGAGGGGAAGAAACAAGCACCATTTAGGCGATTTGAGCGACCTAGGGAGCTTCGGCATCGTTGCATCCAATCCAGTTGGTGGGAAATCGTGACGGTCCTACATGACCGGCGCGATCGGATATACTGTAACAGGTTTCCATCGTGGAAACACGAGTTCGTTCCATGCGGATGGGGCGACGAAGTCTTGTTGACGACTGTTTTTTCGACGACTTTTTTTCATGGGGTAGAAAATGACGAAGTATTTCAGTGGGCTGCTCTTTGCAGCCATGTTTGCACTCTCGCCAGCGTATGCGGAGACTTGGACTTTGGATGCCGAGAAGTCCAAAATCGATTTTGTTGGCAAGAAGCCCGATGGTGCCCATAAGGGAGGATTCAAGGGGTTCAAGTCCGAGGTCAAGGCGGATCTTGAGAATCCACAGAACGGATCGATGAAGCTCGAGATCGAAGCCGAAAGCTTGTGGTCCGACGACCCGAAGCTCACCGAACACCTCAAGAACCCAGACTTCTTCGATGTTCGCAAGTATCCGAAAATCACGTTCGAAACAACGGCCATCAACGCGGCCAGTGAAGATGACGTGCAATTGACCGGCAAGATGACCATGCTAGGCAAGACCGTCGAGGTCAAGGTACCTTGCAAGGCCACCATCGCCGAGGGAACCGCAACACTCAAAGCCGACTTCAAACTCGATCGCACCAAGTTCGGGATGATGTACGGCAAAGGCAAGATCAACGACGAAGTTGAAATCACGGCCAACTTGGTCTTCAAGCGTCCCTAAAGTCCCATTCGATCGCTGAAACGCCGTTCGTCGGACCTGTCCGACGCGGCGTTTTTTTATTGCATGGTTTTTACGCTGACAAGAATTTAGATAACGTACTGCTCTCGCAATCGGGACATGCATTCGACGAGCGGACGACGCCGAGAGTCTGCTGAGAAGAGACCTGCATTGGGAAATAGATGGTCGCTCGAATCGATCGCTTGGTTCCAAATAATCCCGTGTACACTCGGTTTGGATAAAAGCATCTGAAGGAGCTCTAGGCCGTTGGGGGGCAGAGCCGTCGGTTGAACCGTGACTACCGGCTCTGAGCTTTCTTCAAGCTTGGTTCCAAAAAGATCCGGATCGGTGTCTTGCGTCCAGTCTTGGGCTTGTACCGAAGGCTGGCTGCCCGGAAAGTTCCAGGACGAGACGATGGAGTTTTGATACAAAGCCGTCGGATCGTTCTCGAGCGAAAGTGGGGCAGTCAACCGTACCAAGAGGGATTTCTCGAGGAACTGCCAGTGGTCGATGATGTCCGACAAGTCGATCAAATCTCTTGGCAATGTCCCATGGGGCCAGCAGTTCAAATTCAAATCCAGGCCGATGCCGGCAATGTCCTTGTCGTGGACTTGGATCAAGCTTCGCGCGAAGCGAAAAGGATCGATGCTCTGTTGGTCTCGAGTCATGTACTCTGCTGCTGGCAGGTTGATGCAAAAGACGATGGGGCTCTTGGGGTCGATGCTCCGAATCGCACCGATGACTCCCGAGGCCAAGCGGAAGGCTTGCTCGTCACTCAAGTCGTACTGAGCGCAAGCGTTGATGCTTGCACTCGCATCCCATAATCGAACACGCCCGAGGCATTGCGAAACGACGTTTTCAACACGGCTAAAAACCTTGTGGCAGACTTGATCGAAGGATGTCCCGGGCTGAATAAATGAGGGGCACCTGCCCTGCTGAAGCGACACCAAAGGTCCGCCGATGACCTTAAGGTCTCTCTCTTTGGCCCAGTCAAGTTGTTGGAAGACCAAATCATCATCTGCCAGTCGGTTGGCTCCAGATGCGATTCGATGGATTCCAAGGTCGATGCTGATGGCATTGCAAGCGGGCAAGAGCTCTTGGCCGATCGAATGCCAATCGGGGATTGTGGGAAGTTGCACACCAAAGAGCGTTTGAAGTTTTTCACCCCCGAGCAATCGAGCTTGCAGGACTTGGGATGAATAAGCTCGAGCTAAGGACCGCGAGGCCTCGATGGCCTTATCGATCGACCATTGGGCTTGTTGTCCGGGCGCGTCGCGGCCCTTTTCTTCGACGACCGCCTGGACGAAGTGCTCGAGGGCTTGGTCCATCGATGCATGGTAGGCCGCAGGGATCCGCAAACCTCGTATGTGCTCCCAGGAAAAGGCTCGGGTACGGATCCGATGGATCGTTCCTCGGGCCAATTCCAAACGCAGCGAATAGGGAGTCTCTGAGCTTTTCAGGGACGTTGACGTAAGAACGATCGGTCCATAGTCCTTCGTCGGCCAGGGCATCGATAGCTTGCAGGTATCGTTTTCGTCGAAGTCGAAGCTGAGGATCCCGTCGGCGATCGAACGTCGTGAGGGTTTAGGGATCCCTTCGATCGCCCCGGCGACATAGGCCGATTCCCAAAAGCGCGAATCGAACTGGGAATGGTCGGGGAGTCGGAATCGCAGGATGCCCATAGAGCCACGGCTAGAAGGTATTGCTTCAGATAAGTCTTGCTAGAGCGAAGACCGACAGTGTAGCGGGTTTCGCTAGCATTACAACAAATCCAGAATACAGGGCCGAGCCTGGCCGGTGGGTTTCGGATCAATCGCCGCGGAGTTTGAGATTCAGTCCGGTGAGTTTCTCGCGAACTTCGGTCAAGCTTGTGACGCCAAAGTTCTTGCATTCGAGCAGATCATCGCCGGTCTTTCGAATCAATTCACCGATGGTGTTGAGTTGCAAGCGGACCATGCATTTTCTTGCTCGAACCGAGAGATTCAGTTCGGAGATCGGACGGTCCAGGAGCATCTGCTGATCTGGGGTCATGCCCGAGAGGTCCAAGGGGGGCTCGGCTTCTCGCTTTTCGTGGGCGAGTTGACCGAGCGAGAGACCTTTTCCAGTGAGCATTTCTTTGATTTCGACCAGCGAAGTTTCGCCAAAATTCTTGCTCGAGAGGAGCGTTTGCTCCGAGATACGGCAGAGGTCTCCCAGGGTACGGATCCCCATCTTTTGCAAGCAATTTCTGGATCGTACGGACAGTTCGAAGTCTGTCACCGAGATGTTGTGCAGTTGGGTGAGTTTCTCTTTTTGTTTGAGGGTTTCTTCGTCGACCGATTCGGGACCACCGGCCATCGCGTCCTTGAGATACATCTTGGCCACGTGATGATCTGGGCAGGTTTCCAGGACCCGTCGGTAGACGCCCTGGGCGCGAGAGTAGTCGTTTCGATCTTCGTAGAGAAGTCCGAGGTTCAGCAGGGTGCCGATGTGCGAGGGGATCAGTCCTGCACCGCGTTGGTAGAGTTCGAAGGCTTGTTGGTCGTGACCGAGCCTATCGTACTCAAGGGCCAAGCCGAAGAGGGCTCCGCCGTGTTTTGGGTTGTGTTGCAAGGCTCGTTGGTACAGTGCAATGACCTCGGGGAGATTCCCTCCGATGGCCGCCAATGTCGCTGCCCGCTGGTAGGGGTATTCGGGGTGCTGTTCAACCGGTCCAAAAATGTTGTCGAGCAGTTGGAGGGCTTCTTCTTTGCGTCCGAGATATCGGAGCACTTCGGCTCTCGAGAGTTGGCACCATTCGACGGTGTAACCAGCCTTTTCGGCGGCTTGGTAGTAGTCCAAAGCGCGTTGGAATTGATCGGTTTGGAAGCAAATTCTTCCAAGGTAGTATTGAGCCAGGGCTCCGCCATCGCCTTGCTTGAGGGCACTTTCCGACTCAGCAAACCTGCCTAGAAGAAACAAGCAAACCCCTAGCCGCACTTGGGTGGCAGGCGATAGACCTTGGGTCTGTTGGAGTTCTTGAACTGCATCTTTGAGCAAGGCCAACTGCGTGAGGTCTTCTTCAACGGCCCGTGTGATCCGCTCGATGTCTGAGGGTCCAAAGGATTGATTCGCCAGGACGACTTCACGAATGTCGATCGATGATGCTGCTACCATGGATACTGTGGTTCCAATTCTGATTCACGAAGCTGAGAAAGCCGGCAGTGGGAGTCGAACCCACAACCCCCGCATTACGAATGCGGTGCTCTGCCAATTGAAGCTATGCCGACAACCCGCCCAAGGACGGAAACCTAGGCTTTGTGGGTACAAAGATAATTGCTAAACGCCGAAAACGTCAAGTCCTCTTGCCCCCGGAGAGCACGTCCTCGGATCGAAAATCCTGTAGATCAAGCTTCTCTGGGTAGTCTTGAAACCCCGGAATGCGTGGCGGCTTGGGTTGCTGCCTGGGATATCGATTGGGCAGAAGCGAAAGTCGTTGGCTCGGTCTCAGGGTGGGTTTGTGACGAAGAAATCGGGTTTTTCGTGGGAAAACGGTTTCGGTAAATCCAACGTTCCCACCAATTTGCAACCCGGATTCTACGGTCTTTTAGAGGAACCAAATGCTGCTTTCCGGTTCGTGTCTCCAAAACCAGATCTTGGTCGCTTACCGATCGGACAATCCAATACTTATCGACTTCATAGGAATAAAGATCGCCTCGGGGAGCTGGACTGATGTTTTTCGCACGTTTTCCAGGCGAATGCCCGTACTTTTCCCGTGTGCAAATCACCCAGTCATTGACTTTAAACCGACTCTCCATGACAGACTCCGACCCGTCGAGCAAAAACGACACATATTTGTTAAAGAAGTCAAAGATTCCGATCGCCTGATTCCCTCCGGCGGTCGTCTCTGAGTGAAATTCTCAGATGCAACTGACCTAAGTCTAGTCCAATCATGGGGTTAGCAGGCAAATTATGGGTGGAATTCATGGAATCCTCATAGAGCCCAACCTTTTTTCCCAAACGGTTGCCACAACGGGTTTCAAGGGATATCCTTAAACTCATGTCGACGCTCAGGGGCGATTCAGGTGCGTAACGAACGGAATAAAACAGGACTCTATGTCAGACCATTGGAATTTGCTTGCGGATCAGCTTGGCACGCCGAATCTTGCTCCACGCTCGAAGAAAACGCCAAAAACTGAAACTCCCACCGAGCCTACCGCGGCGATTGCCCCGGCCAAATCGAAGACCCCCAGTCGGCCAGCGGATGTTCCCGAAGAGACTCTCAATGCCGCTGAGCCTCTGAGCACCCCGGAGGCTCTGAGCACCCCGGGTAATTCCCCGGGGCCTAGCTCCGATTCAAAATCCGACGCAAAGCCGCGCTCGCCGCGCAGTCGCTCGGCAGCGTCGTCTCCCAGGAAACCCAAGCCCCCCACTGAGGCGGTCCAAGACAATTTCGGCGGCGGGCTTTCCGATTCGCCCGCATCCTTTGAGCCAAACGTATCCTCCGAGCCGAACGCATCCTTTGAAACGGCAGCGTCGTCCGAACCGGCTGCACGGTCCGATTCAAAACCCCAAGCCCCCCCTTCACGATCTGTAGAGCCTCGAACCCCCGTGCAACAAGATAAAGAGCCGCAGGTCAAGGAACCGCGCGAGAGATCCATGCTCCAGAGCTCATGGGACGCTCTAGCGAACCTCTTTGGTGTTTCGTCCGATTCCCGACGCGAACCGGCCGAGCCCCCGGTAGCTCCCAAGTCCTTCGAACCGAGAGTTGACGAACGAAAAGATTCGCAAGACCGAAATTCGCAAGACCGAAATTCGCAGTCGAGCCGTCCATCGTCCAAACGGTCGGCCCCGAGCAGCATGTGGGATTCCGAGGAAAAAACGTCGGCGCCGAATTCTCCTCAAGGCTCGATCGAGAACGACGATCCAGTTTCGACCGCACCGGTCTCGGCACCAAGAAACCGACGCCCTGACCCGAGGGATCAAGACTCCGTCGAATCGGATCGCCGGGGACCAAGGCGCGCGCCCCGAAGAGGACAGCGCGACGATGGGAGCCTTGCGGCTGATCCATCCGCAGATCCTGTTCTCGAAGTTCGCTCCGAGGAGAGCTTGGATCCACCGCCTCCGCGAGACAATCGGCGCGGGCCCAGGGGTGCCCAAGATCAAGATCGACGCGACAACGATCGCCCTAGAAGCGAGCGTCGCGGCAATGCCCCGCGCGAAAACGATCGCCGCGATAACGATCGCCGCGATAACGACCGCCCCACAACAGAGCGCCGCGATATCGACCGGCCCACAAGCGAGCGCCGCGATAACGATCGACCCCCAAGCGAGCGGCGCGATACCGACCGACCCCCAAGCGATCGCCGCGATAACGATCGACCCACAAGCGATCGCCGCGATACCGATCGATCCACTAGCGAGCGCCGCGATCGAGATCGACGGGACAACGACCGTCCGGCGAGTGATCGTCGCGATGGAGATCGTCGAGATGGAGATCGCCGCGATAGCAGCCGCCCCACAAGCGAGCGACGCGATAGCGAACGACGGGACAACGACCGTCCGGTCAGTGATCGTCGCGATGGCGATCGCCGCGATAGCAACCGCCCTACCAGCGAGCGACTCGATAGCGAACGACAAGACAACGACCGTCCGGTGAGTGATCGACGCGATGGCGATCGCCGCGATGGCAATCGCCCCACAACCGAGCGACGCGATGCCGATCGACGAGGCAACGACCGTCCCGCC
>QWPJ01000075.1 GCA_003671195.1 Planctomycetota bacterium | reverse complement strand
TTTGTGTTCGGGTTTGATGGGAACCTGCGGGTCCTCGCCTCGAAATTCGACCAGCGCGATGCGGCCGGTGGGTTTAAGGCTTTCTCGCATGGAGGTGAGCATTTCGACGGGGTTCGAAAACTCGTGATAGACGTCGACCATCAGGATCAGATCGATCTTGCCGGTCGGTAGTTTTGGGTCGTGCGGCAGTCCCAGAATCATCTCGACGTTTTTAAGGTTGTTGCGCTCGCAACGCCGAGAGAGTTCCTGGAGCATTTCCGGTTGGATGTCGACGGCGATGACCTTGCCTGACGGTCCGACGCGTTTGGCCAACTCCATGGTGTAGTAGCCATCCCCACAACCCATATCGCAGACGGTCATGCCTGGTTGGACGTCGAGTTGCTCGAGCATCTCCTCGGGGTTCTCTTCTTGGATTCGTTCGGGGCGGTTGAGCCAAGGGATTCCGTGATAGCTCATCGGAATCGCGATACGGCGTCCAAGGTATTTGGTCAGCGGCTTGGGCTCCTCGGTGGCCTTGACCGCGCCGTCTTGGGCCGTGCAGACGCTGGGCTGATCGGTGACAAAGAGCGTACCGAGAAATGCAATCGAGCCAAAGGCCAAGAGCCGCTTAAGGGTGAGTCTGTTCGGGAGGCTTTTAAGCATCCAAAGCATCGTCGAGCGAGATTTGAGCATCGTCGATATTCTCCAAAGTGATAGGTTGAAAGCTGGAATGTTTGGATGATTCTAGGTAAGCATCGAGAATGATGTGGGCTGCTATTTTATCGAGTTGTTTTTTTCGCTGTTTGTGGGTCAGGTTCAATTCTCGAAGCAATCGGGTCGCTAGGGCCGTCGTAAAGCGTTCATCGATGAAGCGTACGGGGCGAGCCGTCGTGCTGATGAGCCATTTGGAAAAATCCCGGACCTCGCGGGCCTTGGCACTATCGCGTCCGTCGCAGTGCAAAGGCAAACCGACGACCCAGCCTCCGATTTGGTTTTCCCGGGTGAGCTGTTGGAAGTGCTTGACTTCGATGGCTGGGGCTTTGCGTTGGAAGGTTTCCAGGGGGCTTGTCCAGGTCCGGCTCGGATCGCATAACGAGATTCCGATCCGGACGGTCCCAAAGTCGATTCCGGCAAGCCGTCCTGTGTCAGGCCAAGGCAAATCGTAGGGGTTAATCTCTCCCAAAATGGCTACTTTCCGCAGTTTGACTTGATTCGATTGTCGAACTTCTGCTAACTCTAGCTTACCGAGATCGGCAAAGATTGTCGATTAAACCGGATAGGACGCTTCAGTATAGCGGTCCGAATAGCCAGAATCCGCCGACCACCGGTGGGAAGAAAGCCGCCAAGGAGTTGTGCAAGACCATGCCAAAAAAATATTGGGGACCGTTGCGAGCCTCGCGTTGGATGCTCCTCGGAGCGTTGGCTTTGAGCGGCTTTGGAACCAACCAAGCCTTGGCCCAGACGCAGGATTCCTACGGATACAACGAAGCCGAACAGATGCTCACGCTCAACACGGTCGAGCTTCGCGACCAGTTGATGTATGGACTCCGCGTCGCCTTCCCCGAGCAAGAGGCGTTTGTGGACCAAGTCATCGCGAGAGTCGACCGGGGTGAAATCTCTCGGGCGATGGTCAACGTCGTGTACGTTTGGTCCAAGAAACGTCGGCCGAAGATTCCCTTTCCGTACTTCGAATATGTGATGCGGATCTTAGCTGAGCAGCGCGGCGTATTTTTCGAGTAAGCCCCGTGTTGGAGTTTGGCCGAGGCACAAGCACTCTGGGCGGATCGAGCGTAGAATAGGTACTCAGACCTAGTCGTCGTGTTGTTTTCTCCAGAGGCCTAGCTCCAATGGGCCTAGCAAGATCGGTGCGCGCGGTGATGTTCTCAAAAAGACCAGTTCGTTCGGGCCTTGCGGTAGGTTCGATCCAGTCATTCTGTTTGCTCCAGGCAACCCTGTTGGCCCTCTTGGGAGCCCAAGCGACCTCGATGCAAAGGGGCCTTGCGCAGGAGACTTCGCAGGAGGCTTTGCAGGAAACTCAGGGCAGAACTAGGCCCGGCTCGTCGGCTGGCAATGGACCGATCGCCGACTTGACCGATGGAGTCATCGACAACCGTCGTATCTACAATACCTTCGTCAATCGCGGTCGCCGGCTCCTATCGAGCGACTTTCCAAGCGAAGGCTTGCCGGAGAATACCGATTCGCCAGCAGGCGAGCAGATCCGGCAGATGCTCAAGCGTGCTCCGAACCGTACTCCAAACCGCATGGAGCTCGGTTTGCTCGAGACCTCCGAGGTCGAGGTAAAGCCGCAGGATCTCCACGATCGGCTCCGAAGAGCATCGATGATGATCGGAACGTTGTACGACTGTGGGCGGTGCAAGAACTTGCACGGCAATATCTCCGGAGGGGTGATCATCGGCGAGGACGGACTGGTTTTGACCAACTACCACGTTTTGGACCGCAAGCCGGACGAGAAGGTCCAAGGGTTCGTCGCGATGGATTTCCAGGGGCGATGCTTTGCGATCGCCGAGGTCCTGGCCGCTTGGGAATCAGCCGATGTGGTTCTGATTCGACTCGAGAACACCGCGACGAAGTTCGAGCCTGTGGGCTTGGCTTCATCGAATCCCAAACCCCTGACCGATGTGGTGGTCATGAGCCATCCGCACAACGAATTCTATGTGGTAACGACCGGGCTTGCGAGCCGATTGACCAAGCCGACGATGGAGGGGGATTCGAACACTTGGTTGGAGATCACGGCGGAGTTTTCCGGAGGTTCGAGCGGTTCGGGGGTTTTCAACACCCAAGGGGAGTTAGTGGGTTTGGTCTCTCGCATCCATCCGATGTTTCGCGAGCAGGAGAAATCCTCAGCGGCCCGCGCCGCCGGGGATGATCGCTCGGCGGGAGTTGGCCAGGGCCGAGACTCCGGCGCAGGCCGCCAGTACTATCCCGAACAGATCCTTCGACGGTGCGTCCCGATCGAATCGATTCACAAGCTTCTTTCGACCCGATAAGCACTTGGCGATCTATTCAATTTTCAGGGGCATTTTTAAGAGCCATTTTTAGTGGCTAGTCGAGCAGTCCATGAGCGTGACGATAGAGCAGATTCATCAGGCCCAGCAGATACTCGCCGAGCACATGACCCCGGCGCCGCTGGTGCGATCCTACGCGCTTGAGCGAGAGCTGAAGCTTCAAGGCGATCGGCGTGTCTGGATCAAGGACTATGGGTGGACCCCAGTCGGTTCGTTCAAGCTCATGGGGGCTTTGTACTGGATGTCGCAGCATGCACAGGGGCTCAATGGTCGCCCCGTCGCGGCACACTCCTCGGGCAATTTTGCTTCAGGACTTTCGTATGCGGGGAATCGATTCGCAGCGCGAGTGATCATTGTCATGCCCGAATCGGCTCCGAGGATCAAGTTCGAGAATACAAGGCGTTACGGTGCTGAGGTCAGGACTTATGACATTACCACCGACCATAAGACTGGGGTTCGAGATCGGCTGGCCAAGGAGATTTCGGAGCAGGAGCGAGCCTTGCAAGCATCGCCCTACGACGATCCTTACGTGATCGCGGGCAACGGGGTAGGGGGGCTTGAGATTGTCCAAGCATTAAAGAGCCAGGGGCGCAAGCTTTCGCATTTCGTATGCGCCGTCAGTGGAGGCGGCTTGATGGCAGGTCATGCATTGGCCATCGCAGATGGTTTTCCTGAAGCGAGAATCCTGGGGGTCGAACCAGACCAAGCGGATGATTTCCGCCAATCTCGAATCGAGGGACGAAGAGTCCGACTGCCCAAGCCGACGAGTATTTGCGATGGGCTACTATCCTACGATGTAGGCGAGCACAATTGGCCGATTTTGAAGCGGCTTGTCAGCGACTCGGTCGTCTGTAGCGATGAACAGACCAAGCGTGCGATGGCTTGGTTGTACCAGTCCCATGGGCTCAGGACCGAGCCATCGGGGGCAATTACCACCGCGGCACTCTTGGAAAGAAAAATCGCGCTCGATGTCCAGAACCCAAGCGGTTCATTAGGTTCAGGCCAAGAAGGAGATATTGTCGTAGTGCTAAGCGGCCGGAACATCGACGAAGAGGTCTTCACCAAATACCTCAAGGATGTTGCTTAGCGATTTTTCTTACGCAGGGTCCTCAGGGCCCGTTTGACGATGTACTTGGTCTGCTGGGTCGGGGATTCTCTTTCCCATTGATGCGTGACGTCGAGGACCCAATCCGGTGAGTACTTGCTCGCGTCGTTGAGCCAATTGGCCACGGAGTTTCGCACGTAAAGCGATTCGTCAGACCGAAGAGGTTCGAGCAATTCGATCCCGAGTTGGGGTTCTTTTTTGAGCCGATCGATATGGGTGCACCATACTCCACAAGGGCGAGTGATTTCGCTCGCATAGCGACGGATTCGATCGTTGCGACTACCGGTCCATGGAATCAACTTGGAAATGGTGTTTTCGGGGTCTTGGGCGACGTATGCTCGCAGAGCCATCCAAGCGATTTCTCGCGTGCCAGGATTGGGGTTGATCGCAAAGGGCTTGATCCAAGCAAGCCTACGGGCAAAAGACATCGAGTCCCAATGACCGACCATCAGCGCTCCCCACTCCCGGGCGACATCGCTCTTGTGTTGCTCAAGGGACTTAAAACGCTCGTCGCTCGGCGGGATGATCGCGGCAAGTTCGATTGCAATGCGTTTGGAGAGTTGAAGCGGGGAAAGCGATTCGCGATCCTCGATCAAAGCACGCAGCATCGGACTCAGGTCGATGTTCAGTTCGACACTCAGTACGTCCAGAAGAATCCGTCGATCGACCGAGAGCCATTCGACGAGGTTTTTCGATTCGATCCAACCACGAGACAGAGCGTCGAGCACATCGGCGGGTATCTCCCGCTGACGAGGTGCGGGCGAGCGCTGCGCAAGCCCATCGATCGTCGATTGCGTTTTAGGATCCACCGAAGGCTTTGACCAGCATGGAAGTCAGGCCCGTCGAGTAGTCGGTCTGTCCATCCCACGCCCACAGGTTTCGGATGATGTCGGTCGTCAGGATACCGCACAATCCCATGAGAACCAGAACCAAAGCGAGCATACCGACCCAGAAACCTGAGTACGGGGTTTCGGCAGGTCCTCGCATGCCGTAAGCGGCCCCGGCGCCGACGGCTGCTGCTGCTGCACCGCCAAGGTCATCGGTACCAAAGCCGCCGTCGATGCCTTCTTCTTGAATCGCCCCATCGATGCCCGCTCCATCGGGAAGGCCGATGCCATCGCCGAAGCTCTCGGAGTCGACCAGCTCAATGACTTGGGAACCGCTGTCGTCGTCGGCCTCGACGCTCGAGGGGGTCAGTTGGAATTCCTCGTTTTGGTCGACCAAAGCTCCGCCGATTCCGCTGGCGTTGCTGAGGGAACTGATCTTGGAACTCGACGGATCAGCCGCCAGTTCAGCACCCAGGTCCAGCCCTGAGATTCCGGTGCCCGCAAGGTCCAACGGCTCGTCTTCGAGCGACAGGCCACTGTCCGATGGGCTCATCAGATTGATCCCGCTTTCGCTGCCGATTCCGATGGCCGAATCAGAACCCAGGACCAAATCGTCTTCGTCATCGCCCGAGAGTTCCAAGTCGCTTCCAATACCTTTGGAGCCTTTGGCACCCGAGGTGACTCCCAAGTCCGAGCCAAGAACATTCGAGCCGCGAGCTTTCTCTTTGGTTGACAGATCCAAGCCGCTTGCGCCCGAGGGGTCCGCGAGTTTCAGGTCGTCGTCACCGAGTTCGATGTCGCTACCTTCCCCTGAAAGTTTCAGGTCCGAGGAGGCGGCGTCTTGATTTGTTGGCTTGCCTTTGCCCGTGTTCGATCGGTTGACGAGTTTGACGCCGCTATCGCTTCGAGGGTCTGGGATCAGCGCCACGTCGCTAGGCTCTGCGTCTTGACCCGCGAGTCGCAAATCGGAACCCAATGCGACGTCAGATCCCAACGACAGTTCGTCTTCCCCGCCGGCGATGTCGTCGCGTTCATCAACCACGCGATCGATTTCCTCCTGCTTGAACTTCCAGCTTGCACCGTCTCGGTACCCAAATATCTGACCTTTGGAACGCATCTCCACCAACGCATCGGTGGAAACTCCAAGGATCTTTGCTGCTTCTTCCAGGGATACGTAGTTGGCCATTCCCGAACCTATTCCAGAGCAGATGAACGATGAACCGACAAAAGCGTCGTTGAGGTCGACGCAATCGTTAAGATTTTAACTAACAATCCGCGGCAAGCCGAAGAAAAACTGTAGAAGATTTTCGAGTTGTTGGATGGTATTTCGTTTCAAAAAAAACCGTCATCCAAGCGGATTGACCAAGATTCCCGGATTTGGCCATGGTCAATCGGAATCGCCGTAGCGATCGGAACCCCACCAGACCTGGATTTACCCCCAAAGTGCGGAATACGAGAATACGAGAAAACTTTGGGGTGTCCTAGGGAATCGAGGAGCCTAGAGAGAGCAGCCTAGAGAATCGAGGAGCAAGTAGAGGCGTATTTCGACAAAAAGGACTGGACAAAATCGTTGGGTCTGGCAATCATTTGGGGTTTAGCTAGGCCGAGAGGGCCAGCGGTGTCTTTCCAGTCAGGAGTTTGAAACGTGCCGAATATTCAGAGTGCCAAGAAGCGTCTGCGTCAATCGCTAGTTCGACGGGGTCGCAACCGATCCGCAAAATCGACAATCAAGACAGCGATCAAGAGGTTGCAGGCGAGTGTCCAGGCCAAGGAATTCGATGCGGCACGCGCCCAATTGACCTCCCTTTCTAAGCTTTTGGACCAAACAGCCTCCAAGGGGATCATCCACTCGAACAAGGCTTCGCGGACCAAGAGTCGGCTGAGTCACTTTGTGAAGAAAGCGGCAGCCGCCTAGTTTTCAAGGGAAAACCGACGGTTTTGCCCCCCCCTTGCTTCAGACGACAAGCCCAGCGATTGCTGGGTTTTTTCGTTTGTAGCCGCTTTCCCGTTTTGCTGAATGTGCACAGAGGTCCGTTTCTTCCGGCGCGACGGCGATTCAAACGGCGCGACTTGAGGAATTGATTGCTGCGACCAGGGGGTATTGGGTCGAAGAAGATAGACCGGATGGTCTGTTTTGTTTCCCCGAAGGTCCCAGATAAATCATGAAAATGGATCGCAATCGCTACTTCATGTTGGGGGTGATTTTGCTTCTCCTAGGACTGCAATTTCGGCTCGTCGACAGTTTCGTATTGAATGAGACAAGCACCCGAGCCTTGCACAAAATCACGAAGACCAAGGCGGTCGATGCCAACTCGGTAGCCCGGGATGTTTTCATGCAAACCGCCCCATCGCCCAAGAAGGCCCTCAAGCCGCCGAGGTGGCTAGGATTTGTGCTGTTGACCGCAGGTGGGATCATGGCATTGCATGCATTGGTGCTTCCAAGAAACGGCTGATCGATTCTTGTCTTCAAAGCAGCACCGCACATAGCGTTTGCTAGCCTCTCCTAAAGCTCGTTTGCTAGCACGCGAAATCAATATTAATACAGCTACTTGAGCGACTGCATCCACTGCGTTCCGCCGACTGGCGACATGTGGCTAGTGCCTGGCACCGATTCGGAGTGGCGTTTTGCTAGCGATCCTGGCCGGGGCGATTGGTGCCTGGCACCGATTCGGAGTGGCGGTTTGCTAGCGATCTTGGCTGAGGCAATTGGTGCCTGGCACCGAATCGGGGCGGCGATTTGCTAGCGATCCTGGCTGGGGCGACTGGTGCCTGGCACCGAATCGGAGTGGCGGTTTGCTAGGAGGCAATTGGTGCCTGGCACCGATTCGGAGTGGTGATTTGCTAGCGATCCTGGCTGGGGCGATTGGTGCCTGGCACCGATTCGGAGTGGTGATTTGCTAGCGATTCTGGCAGGGGCGATTGGTGCCTGGCACCGAATCGGAGTGGCGGTTTGCTAGCGATTCTGGCAGGGGCGATTGGTGCCTGGCACCGATTCGGGGCGGCGATTTGCTAGCGATTCTGGCAGGGGCGATTGGTGCCTGGCACCGATTCGGGGCGGCGATTTGCTAGCGATCCTGGCCGGGGCGATTGGTGCCTGGCACCGATTCGGGGCGGCGATTTGCTAGCGATCCTGGCCGGGGCGATTGGTGCCTGGCACCGATTCGGAGTGGCGGTTTGCTAGCGATCTTGGCTGAGGCAATTGGTGCCTGGCACCGAATCGG
>QWPJ01000066.1 GCA_003671195.1 Planctomycetota bacterium | reverse complement strand
TCGTCGCGGTGACAGCCGCGTCGAATGCCGTCGGATCGTTGACCGACATACCGGCGATTGCCAAGTTAGTGCATCGGGTTGGGGCGGAGCTTTTTGTCGATGCGGTTCATTACGCGCCGCATCGGAGGATCGATGTGGTCGGTTGGGATTGCGATTACTTGGTATGCTCGGGCTACAAGTTTTTTGGGCCCCATATTGGGATTCTCTACGGGAAGCCGGAGCGAATGGAATCGATCGTGCCTTATAAATTGCGACCTTCGCCCGACTCGATACCAGGGCGTTGGATGAGCGGCACTCAGAACCATTCCTGCATCGCTGGGTTGACCGCAGCGATCGATTATATGGCGTCGATCGGAGAGGATCCTGCCGATCCGAAGCCGATGGCGACGCGTCGTGAGAAGCTCGATCTTGCGATGGATTGGATCGAAGCCGTCGAGAGGGAGTTGATCCAGCGGTTGATCGCCGGGCTAAAGGAAATCCCCAAGGTCCGTATCTATGGAATCGTCGATCCGGACAAGTCGCATCTTCGAGCGCCGACGGTGTCGTTTTGTATCGACCGAGTCGACTCGGCAATCGCCGCGAGCGAATTGGGCAAGAAGGGGATTTGTGCCTGGCACGGGAATTACTATGCGCTCCCTTTGACCCTGGCTCTCGGGACCGAGCCGCACGGAATGGTTCGGCTCGGTTGCATGCACTACAATACGACCGACGAGATCGACCGAACCCTTGAAGCTGTCCGTTGGATTGCTCGCTGAGGTCTGGGCGATACCCCAACGTCATAGGAATTGGATAAACGATGAATCGAAAGCATGGACTTGTACTCCTGTTTGGTTTGGCAGTTCTGGCCCTTTGGCCTGAGTGCAGCGATGCCCAGAGTCCAGTTCCCAAGGAGCCTGCGACGCGGAGCGAGGCCCCTAGGGTTCCTGCCCAAGATGCAGTTTTTTCGGGTCCTCAAGTCGACGAAGAGCTTGCCCCCCTGAAAATGATCTTGGGGTTGGGGGACCAAGCAGGTCGGACCATCGATCCGGTGGCCGGCGCGGACGCAAAGCCCATCGTTCTGGTGTTCGTCCATGACGTCAATCGCCAAACGATTTCCATGACGCGGATCCTGACGCACTATACCCTAAGCCGCTCCAAAGAAGGTCTCCATACTGCCGTCGTTCTGTTGGCCGAGGACACTACCGGAGCGCTCAATACCCTCAAGCGGATCCAGCACGCATTGACGGCCAATGTTCCGACTGGGGTCTCCCCCGATGGCCTTGAAGGTCCAGGGAATTATGGACTGAATCGATCCGTTCAGATGACGATCCTTGTGGCCAACAAAAACCGAGTGACCGCCAACTTTGCGCTGATCCAGCCGAGCCTCCAAGTCGACTTGCCCAACGTCGTTCGCTCTATCGTCGCCCAACTCGGAGGTCCCGAACCAAAGCTGTCGGATCTTTTGCAAGCTGGCGGAGTGGAGGCCAACCGAGGGATGCAAAGCGCCCCGGATCCCGATGCGATTCGCAGCTTGGTCCGCCCTTTGATCCAACTCAATGCTCAGGACGATAGGGTCGATAAGGCGGCACAGGCCATTGAAGAAGCGATTGAAAAATCCCCTCAAGTGCGCAAGGAAATCGGACGCATCGCTCGGACGATCGTCTCGAGCGGCAAATTGGAAAACTACGGGACCGCCCGTGCTCAGAGCTACTTGAAGCAATGGGCTGAGAAATACGGACAGGATCTGCCCGGCCCGAGAGCCGAGCCGAAGTCACCGGATGCACCGGATTCACCAAAGGCACCTGATGCACCCAAGGCACCTTGAAAGCATCGGTTGGTATTTTTTGGGTAGGAGCCTGCTCGGGGTCGTGATTTGGCTATTTCTGGTTGTGCGAATATTCGCGCAAGAAATCTCAGAGCCTACTTTTGAGCTCGATGTTCTTACGCTACTGACCAAGCACGGTTGCAATTCGGGAGCTTGCCATGGAGCCGTGGCGGGTCGAGGCGAGTTTTATCTGTCGTTATGGGGATCGAATCCCAAGGCGGATTACGATCAGATCGTCCATGCATTTAAGTCTAGGCGGGTGAGATTCGCTTCGCCCGAGGAGAGTTTGCTGATTGCCAAGCCCAGCGGTCGGATCGCTCATGAGGGGCAGGAGCGGTTTGAGCCCGATAGTCCGACGGCTGAAACTCTCATCCGATGGATCGCTGCTGGGGCTCCTTTCGGTCCGTCGCTCGGGGTGGAGGATTTTCAGGTTTCGGCAGAGCCCATCGAACCCTCGAGCGATCGTTCGGGGTACCGGCTCAGGGCCAGCGCGCGTCTTAACGGATCGACGAACCTTTTGGATGTTTCCGACCGGACGACTTGGGAGACAGAACCAGACGGTGATTCGATGGGGTGGATCCAGCAGAGTCCGCCGACGTTGCGTTTGCTTCGGCCTGGTCGGCATTGGATCACCGCAAGGTTTGCAGGGCAGGTGCGTTCCTTGGTCTTGATCGAGCGGTACCCGGATTCAGGCCCGGTTTCGGCGGGCAGTGCTTTGGACCCGATGTCGTGGATCGACCAGGAGGTCCAGGAGGGGCTCGATCGGGCCAACCTCAAGCCTTTGGCGATTGCGGACGATTTGACTTGGCTTCGGCGTGTGAGCTTGGACTTTGTCGGGCGGATACCGAGTCTAGGGGAGATTGCTGAATTTCAGGGGCTCGATCCGAGTACACGCAAGACCCAGACGGTCGATCGGCTTATTCGATCCGAAGCGTTCGGAACGTATTGGGCTTACAAGCTTGCACGATGGGTTGGTTTTAGGCCGATCGCTTCGGAGCCTGAGGCGACGGATGCGTTTGAGCAGTATCTACGTCGCAGCGCTGGCGAGCGGCGGTCGTGGAAGCAGATTGCTCAGGAGTTGGTTCTCAGCACTGGGGATTCGCATCGGGAGGGAGCGGCGAATTTTGCACGATTGGCTTCGGACCCAAGGGTTCATGCCGAGCGGATAGGGAGTGTGTTCTTGGGGATACGCATCGGGTGTGCGAATTGCCATAATCATCCGCTGGACCGTTGGACGCAGGACGATTACCACGGCCTAGCGGCGATTCTGGCGGGTATCGACCGAGGGCGCGAGGTCCGATATTCCGGGGGTGGGCAGGTGACGAATTTGCGCACCCGAGAGGCTGCGATTCCGAGGCTTCCTGGGCAGGAGTTTCTATCGCTCCAGAGCGATGCAAAGGCTGCGCAAGCGAACGTCGAGCGGCTCAGCGCGTGGATTTTCGATGAGCAGGACCCTAGGTTTGCGACGATGTTGGCCAATAGGCTTTGGGGGACGATGATGGGACGTGGGTTGGTCGATCCGGTCGATGATCTGCGAGAGACCAATCCGGCTTCGCACCCGCGATTGCTAGAACGTTTGGCCAAGAGTTTGATCGACGCGGATTATCAACCGTCGTCGATTCTGAAGCTCATCGCGTTGAGTCAGACCTATGCTCGCGTGGAAGTCGACGCGAGCGTATCGCGATTGGATCCTAGTTTCTATGCGGCCCGGGAACCGAAGGCCATGGCTCCCGAGGTGCTTTACGACGCGATCCATGACGCGCTGGGGCTTTCGGTCGAATCGCGAGCCATCGGTTGGTTGGATCCGACCACCCCCTCGGAGTCGCTCGATGTGCTTGGTCGATGCGGCCGGATGGTCGGCTGCAGTCCGGAGCTTTCGCGTGGGGGGGCGACCCAACGGAGCCTTGGTCAGCAGCTTCACTGGATCAATGGTCCGTTGGTCAACCGAGCGATTCAATCCCCGGCGTCGTTTATTCGTCAGGGGTGCGGATTGGGCGCCTCGGACGCAGAGATTCTCGCGATGGGGTACTTGCGATTTTTTGGGCAGCCAGGGACTCAAGAGGAGTTGCGGGACTGGGGTTCCCAGATTCCCCAACAGACCGAGGAGAAGATGGCTTGGTTCGAGGATTGGGCTTGGAGTATGCTCAGCAGTCCCCGATTTTTGAATCATTGAAGCATGAGAGGGGTGGGGAGCTTGAAACGTTACAACACATTCTCGACGCGTCGGAGCTTTTTGCGGATCGGTGCGCTGACTCCGTGGTGCATGGCTCGAGTTGGCGGTCTTGGAGCCCCCGAGGGGGCTTCGTTTGGAACGGCCAAGTCCTGCATTTTATTGTGGCTCGATGGCGGCCCGAGCCATCTAGAGACGTTCGATCCGAAGATCGATGTGCCCAGGGAGGTCCAAGGTCCCTTGGGAACCACACCGACGAGTATCCCTGGGGTGCATTTTTCGGGGGAGCTTGGGCGATGTGCGAAGTTGGCCGATCAAATGACGATCATTCGATCGATGACCAGCCCGCTCGGGGAGCATGGGCTAGCGAATCAATACGCCTTGAGCGGGTATTTGCCGTCGCCTAACGTGCAGTATCCGAGCTTCGGATCGCTGGCGTCGCATCAACGGGCTTTGGATTGGAAAAACCCCCTGCCTCGATCGATTGGGATTCCCGAGCCACGGATTGGTCATGGAGCGGGGTTTCTTGGGGTCGGCGATGAGCCTTTTTGGGTTCACAGCGATCCGGGGAGTCCGAGCTTTCAGGTACGGGATTTGGAGATCCACCCGTCGTTGGACCCGTCCCGTTTGGAACGACGGCGCGAGATGCTCGGTCGGCTGCAAGACACCCAAAAGGGACCGGGATTCCAAGGTGCATTCGAATGGATCCTATCGCCGCAGGCCAAGCGAGCTTTCGATTTGCAGCAGGAGTCCGATGCGACCAAGGAGCGATATGGTTTGCGGTCTTTTGGGCAAAGCTGTCTTTTAGCCAGAAGGTTGGTCGAGCAGCGCGTACCTTTTGTGACGGTGGTTCAACCCGGATGGGATACGCATGAGAACATGGTTGTTCCATTGCGCGATGGGTTTGCAGGTGCGAAAGTTGGGGTGGGTTTGATACCGACGTTCGATCAAGCCGCAAGCGCTTTGATCGAGGATTTACTCCAACGCGGCCTGCTCGACGAGACCTTGGTCATCGCCATGGGTGAGTTCGGAAGGACGCCTAAAGTCAATACGCGAGGCGGGCGCGATCATTGGCCGCGCGTCTACAGTGTGATGCTCTGTGGCGGAGGATTGCCGCGAGGTGTTGTGTATGGCAGCAGCGACCGCATCGGTGAGAGTCCGATCGATCACCCCACAACACCTTCGGATTTAGTCCATACGCTTCTGGTACGACTTGGAGTCCGACCCGATCAGACACTTCTGACTCCCGAGGGACGGCCGATTCGAGTCAATCAGCATGGACGGCCCATCGATGCGTTGCTGTAGACTGCTGGGAGTATTCTTGTTGAGGGATTACTCGTATGGAGTGATTCTAGTTGCTCTTTGTTGGGTTCTTGCGATCGATACGGAGTCTCTTTGTGCTCAGGGGCCGGCCAGAGCGGTCGATTCGATCGGACTCGGGAGTGTCACGGCAAGTCGGATCGAGCCGAGCGGGATGCAGGCGTTGGTCGCGATCGAGGGAGGCTTGCGTGTGGTATCGAAGGGAGCAGAGACGAATCGAGCAGAGACGAAGGATCCGATTCGGTTTGAGTCGGCCCGGAGTTTTCCGATTTCCAGGTCGATCCAAAGCCCTTTTTCGCAGATCAATTCGCTGGATTTTTCCCCTGATGCCAGTCGCTTGCTCATCGCCGGAGGGGATCCGGGGCAGCTCGGTGGTGTTGAATGCATTGAGTGGCCAAGTTCGACTCGATTGGGGCTTTTTCAGACCGAGGATCAGGGTCGAGCCATAGGCGATGTGGTCACCGAGGTGGATTGGTTTCCTGGGGGATCGCAATGGGTGGAGAGCCATTGGTCTGGTTGGGTTTTGGTGCGTCGGATCGACGGTACGGTCCGAGTCAAATTCTGGGGGCACACTGGTCCGGTGCTCAGCGCGATGGCTTGGGATGAGCAAACAGCGATTTCGTCGGGTCTAGACCAGACCATCAAGGTATGGCGGGTTGCCGATGGAGAGCAGGTGCGCAGTCTGGACAATCACACGGGGGCTGTGGTTCAGCTTCTTGGATACGATGGGCCTAGCGACAAGCGGTTGCTTGTGTCTGCGGGTCGGGACCGAACGATTCGACTTTGGGATCCCTCGATCGGTCGACTGATTCGATTTGTCAAGCTTACGGAGGTCCCAGTGCGGATGGAGCTATCGGACACGGGGTTGATTGTGGCGTTGGAGAATGGGTCGATTTGTGAAGTATCCTTGCCGAGTTTGCGGATCGATCGGACGGTTTCGATCAGCCCACGACGAATAGCTGCGATGGTGCAATCCTCGCGAGGAGTTTGGTGGTTTTGGTGAGCGATCCTTCTGCTTCTCGTACTCAGTCCGCCGCGGCGGACGGTGCTCGTGCTCAGTGAAACGGTGCTCGTGCTCGATGGCTGTTTGAACTGCGGCGAATCCGATGCGAGGCAGGATCTGCTGATGACCGATTACCAAGACGGATCGGTCATTTCGTTTTGTTCGAAGCCTCTGGTGCGTAGGAGGCAGGAGTCGCAATGCTTGCACGGTTGGCCTTGAGGACCCGGGTCGTAGCACGAGAGGGTCTTGGAGTAGTCGACACCGAGTTCGATTCCTTTGCGGATGATTTGCGATTTGGTCCAGGTGATCAGAGGAGCATGGATGACCAAACGATTGCCTTGGACTGCGGATTTGGTGGCTAGATTTGCCATCGTTTCGAAGGCGCGGATGTATTCTGGACGGCAATCGGGATAGCCGCTGTAGTCCAAGGCGTTTACGCCGATGTAGATATCCATCGCACCGAGGACCTCGGCCCAAGCCAGGGCGTAGGAAAGAAAGACGGTGTTTCGAGCTGGGACGTAGGTCAGGGGGATATCGGTTCCGAGTTCCTCGGCCGAATTGTGTTTGGGAACGGCCAGATTTTTGTCGGTCAGAGCGCTGCCAGCGAAACTCGCCAGGTCGAGTTGGATGATAGCGTGTTGTGCGACGTTTGCATCGCGGGCGATTTGCTCAGCGCGTTGGAGTTCCAGCGCGTGGCGTTGGCCGTATCGGAAGCTGATGGCATAGGGGATAAAACCGGCATCTTTACAGATCGCCAAGCAGGTGGTTGAATCGAGGCCACCGCTGAGCAGGACGACCGCTTTGTTTCGATTGATTTTGGTTGACATTACCGCGATTGTGAAATTAGGACCGCCCTCGTTAAATCGGGACCACATCGTATAATCGATTTTTATGTCCATCATTCAAATCGATCAACTGACCAAATCGTACAGGGTTTACCAAAAAAAGGAGGGGCTCCTCGAATCGGTTCGGGGGCTTTTTCATCGCGAATACAAGACCGTCGAGGCGGTCCGAGGGATTTCCTTGCGGGTTGAGCCCGGGGAGTTTGTGGCTTTTTTGGGGCCCAATGGGGCCGGAAAGACCACCACACTGAAGCTCCTTTCTGGGGTGATTTACCCCACGAGTGGAACGGCCAGCGTCATGGGTTTTGTCCCTTGGAAAAGGGACATGGAATACCGTCGTCGGTTTGCGTTGGTGATGGGTCAAAAGAACCAGTTATGGTGGGATTTGCCTGCCCAAGAGTCCTTTAGGCTTCATCAGCAGATCTATGCGATCGATCGGACCAGTTTCGACGCGACCCTCTCGGAGCTTACGTCCCTTTTGGATGTTCAAAAGCTTTTAGGGCGACCCGTTCGAGAGCTTTCTCTCGGCGAGCGCATGAAGATGGAACTGATCGCTGCGCTACTGCATTCTCCGGACGTGTTGTTTTTGGACGAGCCGACGATTGGACTCGATGTGATCGCACAGCGCAACATCCAGCAGTTCCTCAAGCACTACCAGGAGGAGCGTCAGATCACGATTTTGCTCACGAGTCACTACATGAAGGACGTGTCGGCTTTGTGCCAGCGGGTGGTGGTCATCGCCCAAGGGATCCTGCAGTACGACGGCTCGCTCAGTGGCATCATCGATAGTTTTTCGGGGTCCAAAGTGATCCAGCTCCAGTTGGGTATCGAGCAAGCGGCAAGCGGACTCGAACGCTTCGGCGAGATTCTCAAGACCGATATGCCGCGCGTATCGATTCGAGTACCAAGGTCGAATGTGTCGCGAGTTTTAGCCGAGATTCTTAACACCTATACGGTCGATGATGTGGCCGTCGAGGACCCTCCGCTCGAGGAAGTCATCGCGAGCTTGTTTCACTCGATCGCTGAG
>QWPJ01000118.1 GCA_003671195.1 Planctomycetota bacterium | reverse complement strand
TTTACTCGCGCCGCTGTCCACCGCTTGGCAGCGGGTGGCTACGGGAAGTGGATGGTTCGGGGCCTTGGCTGTAGCCACCTGTCGCCAGACGGTGGAGGGTTTACTCGCGCCGCCGTCCACCGCTTGGCAGCGGATGGCTACGCTTGGCAGCGGATGGCTACGCTTGGCAGCGGGTGGCTACGACTGGCCTATTTCTTCCTAGAGTAGAATTGCCCTGCCCGGTTGCGATCGGTGCGGTTTTTATGATAATTAGGTATCAGTTTCGGTATGCCCTTTCGGAGCCCTCGCTCCAGTTCGGTGCCGATTTCTCATTTCTTCTACGCTAGCCAGGGATCCACTCCATGAAGTCCGTAGCAAACTTATTCCTTTGGATGGCAGCCGCATGCTGCGTCCTGGGTAGCTTGGCCACGCCGGTTCAAGCTCAGCAGGCAAAACCCAATATCCTGGTCATCTGGGGTGACGACATCGGCCAGTTCAACGTCAGTGCCTATAACAACGGAATGATGGGGTACAAAACCCCTAACATCGATCGCATCGGCAAGGAAGGCGCTCTGTTTACCGATTGGTACGGTCAACAAAGCTGCACCGCCGGCCGCGCCGCTTTCATCACGGGTCAATCGCCAATCCGTACCGGACTGACCAAAGTCGGACTTCCAGGTGCCCCCGAAGGGATGCGCAAAGAAGATCCAACGCTCGCGACCTTGCTCAAAGCACAAGGCTATGTCACGGGCCAGTTCGGCAAGAACCACCTGGGCGATCGGGACGAAATGCTCCCGACAGCCCACGGTTTTGACGAGTTCTTCGGTAACCTCTATCACCTCAACGCCGAGGAAGAACCCGAGCATCCCGACTACCCCAAGGACCCAGCATTCAAAAAGAAATTTGGCCCTCGCGGTGTGATGCACAGTTTTGCCGATGGCCGTATCGAAGACACCGGCCCGCTGACCAAAAAGCGGATGGAAACGATCGATGAAGAGGTCAACACCAAAGCAATCGATTTCATGGAGCGCGCTAAGAAGTCCAACAAGCCGTTCTTCCTGTGGTGGAACTCGACGAAGATGCATATCTTCACCCACCTCAAAGAAGGGGTTGCCGGAAAAACCGGGTTGGGTATCTACGCTGACGGAATGGTCGAGCACGATCGCCAAGTCGGAATCGTTCTCGATAAACTCAAAGAACTCGGATTGGACGAAAACACCATCGTCATGTATTCGACGGACAACGGCGCCGAAGCCTTCACTTGGCCCGATGGTGGTACCACCATGTTTCGCGGTGAAAAGAATACCCAATGGGAGGGTGGTTACCGAGTCCCTTGCATGATCCGTTGGCCTGGTGTGATCAAACCCGGCACCGTCGTCAACGACATCGGCGCTCACGAAGATATGCTCACGACGTTCGTGAGTGCTGCGGGAGACAAGACCGCCAAAGAGGACTTGCTCAAGGGTCGCAAGATCGGCGATCGGGAGTACAAGGTCCACCTCGATGGATACGACTTGGCCCCGGCCCTCAAAGGTCAAGCTCCTTGGCCTCGCAAAGATTTCATCTATTGGACCGATGACGGCAGTGTCGCTGCCCTCCGTTACGGCAACTGGAAAGCGACCTTCTTGGTTCAAAAAGCGCACGGAATGCACGTTTGGCAAGAGCCTTTCGAAGTCCTCCGAGCACCGACTCTGGTCAATCTTCGAATGGATCCATTCGAGCTTGCTCAGGACATCGGTATGGACTACCAACGCTGGTACCTTGAGCACATGTTTATGATCGCCCCTGCAGCGAGTTACGTGGGCGAATGGCTTCAGAGTTTCCGAGAATTCCCTCCTCGCCAAAAGCCAGGTAGTTTCAACCTTGAACGCGTGATGGAAGCCGTAACGGCTTCCCAAGGTAAACAGTAAGCTCGCTCCCTTTTCATTCAGGGACCCGGAGCAACTCTAGGCTCAATCAAAGTTCCCACGCTTGAGCCTAGGCACTACAATGGACCCGAGAGTTCTCTTCTCTCGGGTCCATTTTTTATTTGTCCACGACGCTTGATCCATGATCTCAAAACACCTTCTTCTTCCAGTCGTGTCGAACCGATCATCCCGGCCGTCTACGCGGTCCAGGCTGTCCCAGGCGTCCAGGCCGATCCTAAGCAGCTTGGTCTTGCTGTGCTCAGTCCTATCGGTATTGAGTCCAGCGCAGGCTCAGGAGTGGACCGTAAGCCGAGCCGACTCCGGTTCGAGCGGCTTTGTTTCGGGAAAGCTTCCGAAATCCCCTAAGCTTCTTTGGGAGAAGTCTTGGGAGAAGTCCGGTTTTGAAGGGACTCCGGTGATCTCTGGGGGGAAGTGTTGGCTGGCCGATGTCGAAGGAAACGTCTATTGCCTGAACCTTGCCGACGGCTCGCAAGTATGGAAGCAATCGTTCAAAAACGGCTTTGTCGCTTCGTTGGCTTATCGGGACGGCAAGCTGGTTCTTGGAGATTACGATGGCCGAATCTATTGCTTGTCTGCGAAGGACGGCCAGGTCCTTTGGGAAGCCGACGCGATGCAGGCCATGGCTGGCGGAGCGAATTTTTATGAGGACTTGGTTCTCATCAGCAGCGAGGCGGGTGTGCTGTTTGCTTTCAAGCTTCAAGATGGCTCGAAAGCTTGGGAGTATTCTACGGGCGACCAACTCCGCTCGGCGCCGACGATCTGGGAGCACTTCGCACTTTTGGGAGGCTGTGACGGACGGCTTCATAAAATCGATTTGAAGCTAGGCGAGGCGCAAGGGGACGGGTTGTCGCTCGAGGGCCCAAGCGGTTCGACTCCAGCGATGTATGGTTCGTTGGCGATCGTCCCGACACAATCGGGCCAGGTACTGGCTTACGACGTTTCGAATGGTCAGAAGAAGTGGGCTTTCTCCGATGCGGAGCGAGCGCAAGAAATACGATCCAGTCCTGCGATTCTAGGGGCCAATCAATTGGCGATCCTGACGACTCGCAATCGCCGGGTCTTGGGAATCGACCTAGGCGAGGGCAAAATGGTCTGGGAGGCCCTTGTGCGGAAGCGTTGTGACGCATCGCCGGTCATTTGCGACGCACGGGTCTGGGTCGGCGGATTGGACGGCAACTTGTACGCATTCAACGCGGCCGACGGCACGGAGGCCTGGAGCTACCAGCTCTCGGGCCAGTTGCTCGCATCCTGCGCCATCGGCGAAGGAAAGATCCTAGCGGTCACGGACAAAGGGACCGTGGCTTGCTTTGGAGAGTAAGCCACTTGCGAGTAAGCCACTTGCGAGTATAAGCCACTTGCGAGTATAAGCCACTTGTGCAAGCTCAAGCCGTTAGTGTGGGCGTGAGACTCCCTGCGTGTAGGCCCAATAATTCCCGATCGCTTTGGCACCGGCGATGAAGCTCTTGCCGTTGACTTGGCCGGTTACATAGGCCAGTGCGTCCATGGCTGGGGGTTGGTCGAGGATCAGGACCGGACAGCCTTGGTGCTGCTCGGAGAGGATTGCAACGATTTCTTTGCGCGGCTTGGCGAAGTCGACGTAGCGGACATCGAGTTGGTGTCGGAGTTTTGGAAAATAAGCCATCACACCGGTGATTTGGGCGCAATCCGGACAGTAGTAGGGGGCACCTTGCCCGTCGGCAAAGTCTTCTTTGAGCAAAAACAGTGTATCTCTGGCCATGGGTGGCTCCTGTGGAATGGGGATTTTGGAATTCTGTAGAACAAATCGCTTACGCATTGTAGCTTGAGCGAACTATAATCGACACGTCTTCTGGTTGCTCGCTGCTGGCCTTTGGTCGCAGCTTTTCCCTTGGCCTTCCTAGGGATCGATCCGTTTGAGGATCGGTCGTCCTCGTCGATGATTGTTCTTCGTTGGCTTGTAGACTTCTTCTTGAGAATCGTTCAGCAGTGTGCTGAACCGTTTGTCTATTTCTATGAGTACTGGTTTTATCGCGATCCGGACATGCCGATACCGGCTTGGGTCGAGCAGCGTCGGAAGTATTTGAAAAGGTCGATTCCTGCGATACTCGCAGTCCTGTGCGTTCTTGGTATTGGGATACTAGGGGTGGCTTCGTCCTCCTGGGTTAAAAAACGCTATCGAGAGCGATTGGAAGGGTTTGCAGAAGGCACCCAAGAGGTCCAAATCGCCCGGCTTGGTCAACGGATCGTATCGGAAGGTTCGATCTTTGGCTCGGAGGAACGCTTTGAGTTGGCTTGTCGATTGTCGGAATTGGATTCTGAGATTTGCTCGGCGCAATCCGATCGCCTCTTGGATTATTTGGCCCCTGGGGATTCCCAAGGGTTCGCCCCTGCGCATCGTTTGCGAGCGCTTGCCCAATCGAAAATTTTAGGTCAAAGGCCCGTCGACCCAGGAAAGCTTGAATCGTTAGGTTGGCATGTTCAGCAGTCGTTGGGGATCGAAGACGAAGCGTTGCAGCGAATGCGCAGCGATTTTTATTTGGCGACGGGAAAGATCAATCTAGCGACCAGCGAAATTTCTAAATTAGCGAATGTCTCTCCGGAGTATTGGTTTGCTCTGGCCGAGTTGCTGCTTGCAAGTGGCGATTTGAACTTAGCTCGCAATGCACTTGGCCGAGCCGCAGGGGCTTTTGAGAAACTCGTGAGTCTCAATCCGGCCGATATCGAGGCACGGATTCGCTATGCGACGGCACTGGGAAGACTCGGCGAGTTCGATTCGGCGATTGAGATCATGAGCAACGGTTGGAAACTGACTCCGGATGAGCGTTTTCGCGAGGGCTTGTGCGAAATCTATCTGATGAAGTTCCAAAAGCAGCGAAACATTCAGGGGCCTATCGAGCAGCAGTGGGAGCATCTGCAGAGTGCTTTGGAATGGAATCCCAAGAACCGCTTGGTCTACGACGGCTTATCGCAACTGTGTGCCGACGTGAGGGTGCAGGCTATCGCTCCGATGGTACGGAGCAAAATCGACTCGCTGCTCGATGCACCTGAGTTTTCATCGGAGCTGTTGTTTGCCAAGTCGAATCTTTTGCTTGTCAGCAAGCAAACCGGTTCGGCGATCGAAGCGCTCGAACAGATCGTCCAGAAGGATCAGGAGTTTCATCCCGCGATGAACAACTTGGCTTGGTTATTGATCGATCAAGCGACGGTATTGCCCGAGCACTTCGAGCAGGCGCAGCGGATTGCCAAACGGGCGGTCGAATTGCTACCGTCGTCTGCGTCGTACCGGGATACACTTGGGTTGGTGTTGTTCAAGCAGGGTCGTTGGACCGAGGCGATTGCGGAGTTTGAAGTCTCGTTGCGGAGCTCTCAAAACTCACTACCGACGCTTGAGAAAATCGCTCAGGCATATCAAGAGCTAGGCCAAAAAGAGCTCTCGGACCAGTACCGTTCTCGGATTGAGCAATTGCGATCCGTGAGTGGTTCGGCCAAGCCCAAGTAAGGGCTCTGGGTACTTCAAGGAGCGGGGGTGAAATAGCGACTGGCTTCCAATCCCCGCGCATCGATCCAACGGATCGATCTCCAAAAGGCGTGCGAGGTCCCTAAGGTCGCTTGGGAGGCTTTTTGGGAGTCGTCGAAGTGCTCTGGCATGGCTCGGGTGCTGATGACCAAGAGATGGTCGACGGTACGATGTTCGCGTTCCAGGAGGGTCAGAGTTTCTCCGAGGGACGAAACCGAGCAGCCATGGGCCGTGGCGAGTCGGTCTTGCAAAAAGTAGGCTTGGGATTTCGCAGCGACGCGTGAGGCGACGGTTGGGGTCGCATCGCTGATCGCAACGGTCACCGACCCGATGTTGCTCGAGGTGATTTGGTGGACCAAGGTGGCGACGAACTCGACGGCAGAGTTCTCGATAGTTGCGAGTTCTTTTTTGACGAGCTCGTCGTTGGTGATCGGTTCGAAAAGATCGAGCAGGATCACCAGTTCTTGGTTCTCGGGTTGTTGGAATTGCTTGACGACCAGTTCATCGCGTCGGGCGGAGGATCGCCAATGGATCCAGCGTTTGGAGTCTCCTGGGCGGTAGGCTCGGAGCCCGAAGAAATCTCCTTCGTCGCTCAGCGCACGGACTTGGCGTTGGCGATTGCCAGAGTCCCGTTTGCGAAACAGTTCGCTCCAATTGGGTGCAAGTTTACCGATGGCTGGTTGGACGGTCAGATACTCTGGGGATTTTTGCTGGAGGAACGCGCGCATCAGACCGAGCGGGAAGCGTGTGGTGATTTCCAAACCGAGCCATTGGTAACGTCCACGGCGTTGAGCGATGCATTGGTAGCGCTGGGAGCGGGTGGACTTCGGGGGAATCGACAGGAAGAGCAATTGGATTGCCTGCGAGGCGCTGTGAATCGACTTTTGCAACGGTGCGTAGACCAAGCGGTCTTGGACCAGAACTAGCCAAGCTCCGAGCCAGCCTTTGGGGTTTTTGATATTGAGTTCGATTTCGAAGGGGCGGCGGGCTTGGATGGTCCGGGGCAGGCGTCTTGCAACAGACAGGTTTGCGAGGGTCCGGGTGCAAACGCGCCATTGAATCCAGATCATGCCGATCAGGGCGCCGGCCAGGATGACCAGTAGGTTCGCATTTCGCAGCGAGGCTCCCAGAAGAATGAAGGCGATCATGAACCAGAATTGCCAGCCTTCGCGGGTGAGCCTGCTGTAGACCGGGTTGTTCGAGTGTCGGAAAGCTCGGTAGGTTCCGAGCAGTCGACCAGCCAGCTCGCGGAGTTTGGAAACAGGAGCGGCCACGAGCGATTTGAGGGAGCTCATGGTGGGTTAAACCGGAACCAGGACCGATTCGAGGCAACGTTGGATCATCGATTCGACGGCGACCCGTTCGCTTCCGGCAGCGAAGCCCCTGGGCATGACCCGGTGAGCCAAAACGCTGATCGCAAGCTCCTTGATGTCATCGGGGACGACATAGTCACGTCCATTGAGTAGGGCGCTTGCTTGGGCGGCGCGGTAGAAGGCCAGTGCTCCTCGGGTGCTGACGCCCACTTGCAGATCGTTGCTCTGACGAGTCCGATCGACGATGTCTTGGAGGTAATCGACAAGCGAGTCTTCGAAGCGGATCTCTCGAACTTGCAGTTGGATGGTTTTGATTTCGGTCAACTTAGCGACCGCAGCGAGGGTATCGACGGGTTCGCCTGCGCGGTGGGATCGTAGGACACTGCGTTCGGCTTCGCGAGCCGGGTAGCCTAGGTCGATGCGCATCAGGAAGCGGTCGAGTTGGCTTTCGGGCAGCACGTAGGTGCCTTCGAACTCGAAGGGGTTTTGGGTAGCGATGACCATGAAGGGATCGGGCATCGGATAGGTGGTTCCATCGATGCTCGCTTGGCGTTCGCTCATGGCTTCGAGCAGAGCGCTTTGGGTGCGGGGTGGGGCTCGGTTGATTTCGTCCCCTAGAACGACATTGGCAAAGATCGGTCCTTGACTGAACTTGAACTCGCCGTCGTGATAGACGCTGCTCCCGACGATATCGCTCGGGAGTAGATCGGGGGTAAACTGGACGCGGGTGAAGCGTCCATCGACGCTTTTGGCGAGGGCTTTGGCGACGAGAGTTTTCCCGACCCCGGGGACATCTTCGAGCAGTATATGTTCGCCAGCAAGCAGGGCGATGAGGACCTTTCGGATGACCTCCTGTTTGCCCAGTACGACCGAGCCGATGTTGTTCTGAAGGCGTTCTAGGGTTGCGGTCGTCGTGGGATTCATACCGATTGGATCGTTGCTATCAGGGCGTTGCGTGCGGTGGATGTTTGGGCTATTGAATCGCCCGAGCCGTGTGGGCGGCAGGAATCAGGGGGGAGGCAAGAATCAGGGGGTCAGAGGAACGGCCACCGGAAGTGCGTTTCCGAAGCGTTCGAAATCTTTGAAGCTCCAAGCGAGTTTTTTATCGGGGGTGACTTCTAGGATTTGCGGGTTATCTGGACCGGCATGGCAATTGACGATCCAAGTGTTTCCGTTTTCGAGTCGTTCGACCATGGTGATCCAGGCGAGTGTCACCCCTGGGATATCCCCTTGTTTGAGTTCCCAAACGATCTGTTTGTTGGGGTCGACTTCGATGACTCGGTGGCCGTCACCGGTCCCTATGAGAGTATTTCCGTTTGCGAGTCGCATCACGGAATAGAGTTTGGATCCGACGTTGTATTCCCAGACGATTTTGCCTGTACGGTCGTATTCGCGTGCCAGTCCGAGTGCTTCGTGGGCGACGATGTAGTTTCCGTTGGGGGTGGGACGAACGAGTCTGGTATCGCGGTGTGGATCGGGGTTAGGTACAGAAAGGGGAATCGAGTGAACGATTTTTTTATCTCGATCGACTTCGATGATCCTAGCCGCTCCGCTTTGGGCGATCATGGTCAAGCCGTTGGGTAGTCGGCGAAACGCGTGGATTTCGATCGGGCCGCCCGCATCGGTTTTCCCTGCATCGAAACGCCAGATTTCTTTGCCTTCGGCATCGAGTTCGACGACATTTCCGAAGGAGGTTTGGGTGAGCCATCGTCCGTCAGCGAGGGGTTGTGCATCATGGATATCGCCGATGGGCAATTTCCATTTTGGATTGTTATCGGCATCGAGAACCGCAGCAATTTTCTTTTGGTAGTCGGCAGCAAAGAGGCTTCGTTTGGTTCCGGTCTGTTGGGCTTGGGCTTGATGCTGGGCTTGGATTGCTCCGAGGGCAAGCCAAAGCACAAGGATTCGAGCGATCGATCGACGGAGGAGCATGGGTGAATTCCTGAAGTGACAAAAAGCCAAAGCCGATTTGGTGCGAAATCTATTTGGACTGGAGGATGCGTTGGACTTCTTCGAGGCTCGTTTGCCCGAGGGCACAGGCCAGGATCCCTTCTTCGAGGAATCCCGAATGTCCGTTTTGCTTGGCGAACTTTCTGAGTTCGTCGGGTTTGTCTAAAAGCTGCGCGATGGCTTGTCGCATTTTGTCGTTGATGATCAGGAGTTCGAAGAGGGCCATCCGTCCGAAGTACCCACGGCCGTTGCATCGTTTGCAGATTTCGATTTCGATGGGGTTTCCTTTGGCATCGACTCGTTGTTCGGGCGGGGGCGGGATCGTTGGCTTGTAGAGCTTGGGAACGCGGCCGGCTGGCAGGTTGAGTTTTTGGAGGAGTTGGGGGGTGGGTGCGTAGGCTTGTTTGCAGGACTCGCACAATCGCCGGATGAGACGTTGGTTGAGGACACCCTGCATGACCCCTAGGATGGCTTTGGCATGCTTTGGGTTTCCTTTGAGGATTTGACTCACCGCGTCGATCGCGTCGTTGGCGACAATACGGGTCACGGAGTGTTTTTGTTCTTTGTGGATTTGGTTCAGGAGGGCTTCGACGATTTGGGGGCCGATCAGCGAGGGCAGCACGTAGACGTCGGGTTGCTTCAAACGGACTTTGTCGAAGACTGCTTCGGGTGTTTCTCCGCCGTCTTCGTAGAAGAATTCGGTGACGTTGATGATATCGGCTTCTTGGTTTTTTTTGTTGTCGATCAGGACCCAGTCGCGGACGAATTTGTCGGCGTTATCCAGGGCCAGACGCCAGGTGGTTGGCAGTCCGTGGGTCGGAGGGGCGCTGATGACGACCATCCCTTTATCGCCGTTCATGAGCCCTTTGAAGGATTCTTGGACCGAATCCCGCATGCCCAGATCGGCGAGTGTTTTGAGGACAGGTTTTTTGCGTTCGATGGTAAAGAGAACCCGTTCGCCCGATGGGACGCCGGTGCTCATGAAGGAGATCACCCAATCGATGTCTCGGAAGTTGGTGGCGAACTTGCCGTCTTGGCGGGCTTTGCGTTCGGCGGGGTTGAGCCCTAGTACTTTTTTCCAAACGACCAAAAGTGCATCGGCCGTGGGGCGGTCCATGGCCGGGAGCGCTTCCCAAATTCCGTCGACGCGGTACCTAGGGACGGCACCTTGGGCGGAAAAATCGATGAGGATCCGATCGGCGCGCGAGTTGATCGCGTTGGCCAGGAGTATCACTGCCAGGGGGTATCCTGGGAGTTGTCGGCAAGCGATCAGCAGTCCGACGGCTTCTTCCTTTGGGACGCCGGCGGCTTTGATTTCCAAGTTAGGGACTTGGGGTTCTCCGGAGGTTTCTTTTTTGTCGGCGGTTTTCTTTTTCCCGAAAATCATGGATGGTTGGTCGCTGGTAGGTAGAGATAAGTTGAGTAGGTAAAAAGTTGAGCAACGGGTTGGGCAATAGGGGACTTGGGGTGTTGAGCGAGACCCGTTTTAGATGATACCCGGTTGGCTGACATTGATACCCTTGAGGGCCATTTTGAGGGCTTCGGGGTTCGGAGCGACTTCGAAGGCCGTGGGTCGATCGATGAGTCCATCGTCGATGAGTTGCTTGAGGCTCATGGTGAAGTCTTGCATTCCTTCGGCCGCCCCGATACGGATCGCATCGGAAAGCTTTTGATCCTTTTCCTCGAGGAGGAGTTTACGGATCATCGGTGTGAAGGTCATGATTTCGCAGGTCGGGACGCGCGAGACGCCCTGGCGGATCGACCGAAGAAGTTTCTGTGCGACGATGCCTTTCATATTGAAGGCGATGGCGTTTCGGATCGCTTTGTGCAATTCTTCGGGGAACAAGTCCAGGATCCGGCCGATGGTCGAGGGGGCCGAGGAGGCGTGGATGGTACCGAAGACCAAGTGGCCCGTTTCGGCCGCATGGATTGCGGTCATAAAGGTCTCTTCGTCGCGCATTTCACCGACGAGGATGATGTCTGGGTCCTCGCGCACGGCGTGCTTCATGGCGATGTTGAAGTTCTTGACGTCGGCACCGACTTCGCGTTGGTTGATCAAGCATTTGTCTTCGACATACACGAACTCGATGGGGTCTTCGAGGGTCAGGATGTGTTTGCGATAGTTGCGGTTGATCCAGTTGAGCATCGAGGCGATGGTGGTACTTTTTCCGGAACCAGTCACACCGGCAAGGAGCACCATGCCCTGATCGTATTTGCAGAGCTCCTCGAGGATCGGGGGTAGGAAGAGGCCTTCGAAGTTCGGAATGAAGTTATTGATTCGGCGGGCGACGAGGCCGGGTCGACCGAGTTGCTTGAGCATATTGACTCGGAACCGCCAGTTCTCGCCATCGACATTGACGGTGTAGGAGAAGTCAGCTCCTCCTTCGTCTTCGAAGATTCGCCGGTTTCGATCGTCGAGCATCGGGATCAGAAGTCGGACCATTTCTTCGACTTCGATCGGGGGTCGATTCAGGGGCTTGAGATCCCCTTTGACACGGACGATCGGCGCGGTGCCGACCTTCAGGTGCAAGTCGCTACCTTCGAGTTTTACGCAGGCTTTGAATAGTTTGTCGACCTCGAGTTCTTGTTTGGTCACCAAGAGGGAAGCGGCAAGTTCGTCCTGAGAGGAAGCCTTGGGGGGAGCAGAGCGGGGAGCTTCAGAGATGGACATGGCAATTTGGGATAAGGGTGTCGGATGACTTTGGTACCGAGGACAAGCCCCGTTTATTTTGACTCATCGGTCGCTTGCTGTCATCCTGATTTTAGCAAGGCTTGCGCGTTTTCAGGCAAGATGCCCATGAGATTGACGTTGGAGATCCGATTCCAGTGGTTCGACGGGTTTAAGCGATGGATTTAAGCGACGGTTTTAAGCGAGCCGTACGGGGATGCCGTTTTGGGCCATGAGGTTTTTGGTTTGTGCGATGGTGTACTGGCCGAAATGAAAGATGCTTGCGGCCAGGACCGCGTCGGCTTGGGCCATGAGGATTGCCTCGACCATGTGCTGTGGGTTGCCTGCCCCACCGCTGGCGACCACTGGGATCGAGACGGCCTTGGAGACGGCGTGGGTAATGGGCAGATCGTATCCGTCTTTGGTTCCATCGCGATCCATGCTCGTTACGACGATTTCCCCGGCGCCGAGTTCTTCGACTCTTTGGGCCCATTCGACGACTTCGATGCCCGTGGGGGTACGCCCGCCGTGGATGAAGACTTCCCAAAACTCCTTGCCGTCTTTGATGACCCTGCGGGGATCCATGTTCACGACGATGCACTGGGCTCCGAATCGTTCGGAGGCTTGGCGGATGAAGTCTGGGTTTTTGCAGGCGATCGAATTGAGGGAGACTTTATCGCATCCAGCTTGCAACAAGTCGCGGATATCGTCGATGGTCCGAATTCCGCCTCCGACGGTCAGAGGCATGAAGACTTGGTCGGCCGTGCGTCGGACCACATCGATCATGATCGAGCGTTGTTCATGGCTTGCCGTGATATCGAGGAAGACTAGCTCGTCGGCTCCTTCGAGCTCGTAGCGAGCGGCGATTTCGACCGGGTCCCCTGCATCGCGGAGTTGGACGAAGTTGGTCCCTTTGACGACGCGACCGGCATGAACATCCAAACAGGGTATAACGCGTTTGGCGAGCATAGTTAGCGTCGGGAGTGTTGGTGCATCATCTGCTGGAAGGAATCGAACAGATAGGCGCTGTCGTGGGGACCGGCCGAGGCCTCGGGGTGGTATTGAACGCTAAACGCAGGAAGTTGTTTGTGTCGAACTCCGGCAATGGTATTGTCGTTGAGGTTCCGGTGGGTGATTTCCAAGCAATCGGGCAGGGACGACTCTTCGACGGCAAAGCCATGGTTTTGCGAAGTGATTTCTACGCGTCCGGTTCCGCATTGGAGGACCGGTTGGTTGGCACCGCGATGACCGAATTTGAGCTTATAGGTTTTGGCCCCGCTAGCGAGCGACAGGAGTTGGTGTCCGAGGCAGATACCGAAGACCGGTTTTTTGCCGAGCACGCCTCGGATGGTCTGCTGGGCATAGTCGAGGGGTTCGGGATCCCCAGGCCCGTTGCTCAAGAAGACTCCATCGGGATCCAAAGCGAGGACTTCCTCGGCCGATGCGGTTCCCGGAAGGATCGTCACGCGGTTGCCTTGGTTGGCTAGATGCCGTGCGATATTCCACTTCATGCCGTAATCGAGGCAGACGACATGGAAGCCTGAGCTGGGTATCTTTCCTGGTGGGTTGGCCAGATCGTGGAGTGTCTCGGTCCATTTGCGGACCGCCTCGGGGACGACTTCTCGGACCAAGTCCCTGCCGACTAGGCCTGGGCTTTTGCGAGCTTTCGCGACGAGCGAATCGTGATCGAAGTCGATCGTCGAGAGGATCCCACGCTGCGCACCGCGATCGCGGATACGGCGGACAAGGGCCCGTGTGTCGATATTGGCGATCGCGACAATCGATTGTTGGATCAAGTAGTGCGAGAGGGACTCTTCGGAGCGGTAGTTGCTCGAGACGCGGCTGTTCTCGCGCACGATGAAACCAGCGACATGCGATTTGGAGGACTCGCAATCTTGCCGGTTGATCCCGACGTTTCCGATCATCGGATACGTCATGGTGACGATTTGGCCACGGTAGCTCGGATCGGTCAGGATCTCTTGGTAGCCCGTCAGCGAGGTATTGAAGACGACTTCGCCGTCTTTCTCGCCATCGGCACCGATCGATACGCCTTCGTAGACCGTTCCGTCTTCCAATGCCAAGAACCCGCGTTTGCCCTGGTCACTCACCTGCGATCTTCCCCTGTTTGTGATTTGATCAAGCTGAAATAAACCGGCCAGATGATAGTCTTTTTGTCTTCGATCCACCAGGGTTAATTCCGGCGTGGCTATCGCTTGGACCACGAAATCATCACGACCCCTGCGATGATGGTGGCCGAAGCGATCAGCATGCGGGGGCCGACTTGCTCGCCCAAGACCCACCATCCGAGGAACACGGCGATCATCGGGTTGATGTATCCGTAGGTGCTAACGAGCGTCGGCGAGGCATGTTTCATGAGCCAGACAAAGGAGGTATAGCCGACCAGAGAGCCAGCCAAGACCAAGTAGGTCCAGGCCCACCAAGCTTCCTGGGAGATTTGCGCCCAGGTAAATCCGCTCCATTCTCCAAGCAGGTAACTGGCCAAGAACAAGAAAACCGAGCCTGTGAGCATTTGGACCCCTGCGCCGGACATAGGATCGGCTGCATGGCGCACATGGCGGATGTACATCGAGCCGATCGTCCAGCACAAACAAGCCCAGACCAGGGCCGAGATCCGGGCCAAGTTCCATTGGGCTTGGCTAGGCTCCAAGAACGAGGGAGCGACCAGAATGCATAACCCTAGGAAGCCGACGACCAACCCAAGCAGAGTCCAGCCCTTAGGAAGATGATCGATGAGGATCGCCCCTGGGCTCAACGCTTGGCCCATTCCCAGGCTCTCCTGGACCTTGCTCTGCTTGTAAGCCCCCCAGGCCCCCAGGAGCGATTCGGCCGCTACGAAGAACAGTGGGTTCAGCGCGACGACCAGCGTCGCGACCCCCGAGGGGATCTCCTCGACGGCCCAGCAGACCAGTCCGTTGCCCGCCAGGAGCATAAAAAATCCTCCAATCGCATTGTCGATGCATTGCCGAAGGCTCAATCGCACCCCGCGCACGGCCTGCAAGAAAACAAGCAATAGGGCACCGGCAAGCGCAAAGCGCGTCGCCCCCATCAATAACGGCGGGAAGGTCTGAACCGAGACGCGAATGGCCAGATACGTCGAACCCCAGACCACATAGAGGATCAGAAGCGCCAAGCCGATGGCAAGAGGCCCCGGTTTTTGGGAGCCTAGTTGGCCTTGGTGAGGTAGGCTTGGTTGGGCTTTGCCGTTGCACTCGACCGGATTTTTCATGGAAAACGTATCCGCATCACCGGTTTGGTGTTTGTTGGCTCAAAGGGGCGTCGAGTATACTTAGATGGGTTAGTCGAACAACTCCATCGATCTCTTTTGGTGGGGTTATTTCGATGAAATTGGCAAGCCTCATACCTGATACTCGTCTTCTCGGCTCTCATCGGAGACTCCTCTATGCCTGGACCCGCGCGGGATTACACCGATTTACTGCTGTCACGTGGGATCATTTCCCTAGAGCAACTCAACGAAGCCAGATCGTTTGCCAGGAAAGAAGACAAGCAAATCGGGGCGATGCTCACGAGCCTCGGATACGCCACGGGCGAAGAGGTCACCCAGGCACTTGCGGAATTCCATCACTTTGAATACGTCGATTTGCAGGCGATTCGAATTCCCGACCAAGTCATCGAACTGGTTCCCGAATCGGTAGCCCGCGAAAACAAAATCATTCCGGTTTCCGACGAAGACGACACGATCAAGGTGCTTGTGGCTGACCCGTTCGATATCGAGACGATCGAGAAACTGCGCTTCATCCTGAACCGCAAAGTCGAAACGGCCCTGGCGCCCCTCGAGCAGATCCAAGAAGCGATCAACCGTTACTATGGTCAAGTCGGTGAAGAGTCGGCCGACTCGATGCTCCAAGAGTTCACCGACACACAGATCGACTTTACCACCACCGAAGAAGACGGGATGGGAGACGGGGACGGCGAGGGAGACGAATCGGGCCCGGTGATTAAATTAGTTCACCTGATGATCCAAGAGGCCGTGCAACTTCGAGCCTCCGACATCCACGTCGAGCCTTTTGAGGATCGGGTGCGGATCCGCTATCGGATCGACGGTGTTTTGATCGAGCGCGACAGCCCACCGCGGCGATTGCTCGGAGCGATCCTCTCGCGGATCAAAATTCTCGCGAAGATCGACATCGCCGAACGGAGACGCCCGCAGGACGGTCGGATCAAGATCACCGTCGGGGAAAAGGAACTCGATCTACGCGTCTCGATCATTCCGACCAACCACGGACAGTCGTGCGTTATGCGGCTCTTGGATCGCGACAACATCCGCGTGGGGGTCAAGCAGCTCGGTCTCGGCGACCGCGACTTCAAGAACTTCTCGAGTCTCATTAAGCGGCCTAATGGTATCTTTTTGGTCACAGGTCCGACCGGTTCGGGCAAGACCACGACGCTCTACGCGGCACTCAACGCACTGAACCGCCCGGATCGCAAGATCATCACGGCCGAAGACCCCGTCGAGTACTACTTGCCAGGGATCAACCAGGTCGAGGTCCGGCACAACATCGGACTGGATTTCGCCCGCATCATCCGTGCCATGCTCCGTCAGGCCCCCAACATTATCCTCGTCGGTGAGATGCGAGATACCGAGACCGCCCAGATGGGTATCCAAGCCAGTCTAACTGGACACTTGGTATTCAGTACGCTACATACGAACGATGCGCCCAGTGCTGTGACACGGATGACCGATATGGGGGTGCCTGGGTATATGGTGGCAAGTTCGGTCATCGCGGTATTGGCGCAGCGGTTGGTGCGGAAGATTTGCACGCGGTGCAAGTACAGCACGACCCTGGGCGAAGCGCTGATGGAGGAAGCTGGAATTCCCCCCGAGATTCTGCCGTATGCGAAGTTCGCCAAGGGCAAGGGCTGTCCCTACTGCCAGAAGAAGGGTTACAGAGGCCGGATCGGGATCTATGAGCTGATGCTCATCAACGGCAGGATCCGTGAGATGATGTTCGCCTCGAAATCGTCGGCGGACCTGCGGACCGAGGCGATTGTCGCGGGAATGACGACACTCTACTGCGACGGATTAAGAAAAGTGATCAACGGCATATCGACGCTCGACGAGGTGTACCGATCGGCCAAAAAGACCGAGCAGGAGCACATTGCGATTGCCAGGGTGACCAAGGAAATCCTCGAGGGTCCGGCCCCGACCCCGACTGCGGGTTAAACGCTCACTGGGGCTCAGACGCCGGCCGCCTGGGCAGTCAGCTCAGTTTTTTCGGTTCCTAAACCATTGCTAGCCTTGGCCTTGAGTACAATGCAACTGCCAACAGAATTGAAGAACTGAGCCGGCAGGCCTTTATCTCAATCTCGTTTCAAAACAACTTATCAGTCCTCTCCAAACTCTCATCGAATCACCGTTATGGCAACAGTCTTAATCGATAAGCTTCTCCAGGCGGCCGTCAAGCAGGGGGCCAGCGACATCCACATTGTCGTTGGGCAACCGCCAGTGTTTCGGCTTCATGGTCGGATGCGCAAACTTGAGACCAAGGTGCTTGAGGCCGACGACACGATGCAGTTGATGAAATCGATTGCACCGGAACGATGCCAGCGGGAGTTGCAGGAGGTCGGTTCGGCGGACTTTGGGTTTGCCTTCGGTACATTGGCTCGTTTCCGGGTGTCGATTTTCAAGCAGCGCGGGTTTATCTCGATGGTGCTGCGTCAGATTCCCAACGATAAGCTCAGTCCCGAGCAACTTGGGCTCCCCGAGTCGGTCGTCAAGATGGTGTTGCGCCCTCGTGGTCTGGTGCTCGTGACGGGTCCGACCGGATCGGGCAAAAGCACGACATTGGCGAGCTTGATCGACTATTTGAATATGAATCACGATCACCACATCATCACGATTGAGGATCCGATCGAGTTTTATCACGAGCACAAGAAGTCGACGATCAACCAGCGCGAGGTGGGGGTTGATGTCCCGAGTTTTTCCGAGGCGATCCGAAGAGCCCTGCGTCAGGACCCCGACTGCATTCTTGTCGGTGAAATGCGGGACTTGGACACGATTTCAGCGGCGATCAGCGCTGCGGAGACTGGGCACATCGTCTTTGGAACTTTGCACACCAACAGTGCCCAAGGAACCGTCAACCGTCTGATCGATGCCTTTCCGGGCAACCTGCAGGATCAGATTCGCACCCAGCTTTCGACGAGTTTGCTCGGGGTCGCCGCCCAGACCTTGATCCCCAAGATCGGCGGAGGCCGCTGTGCGGCTTACGAAGTCCTGGTCGTCACTCCAGGTATCGCTAACTTGATCCGGGAGAACAAGACATTCCGTATCGGATCTGCGATCCAGACGGGTGCCAAGTTCGGGATGCAGTTGATGGACGACTCGCTGTTTAACCTTTGGCGGGATGGCAAGGTCGAGATCGAGGACATTTTGTCCAAAGCCCACCGTCCGGATGATTTGGCCAAGCGGATCGTCAATGCGCGACGCGGGGTCGAGGACGAGAAGCCCGAGGATGATTTCGACCACGGCAATTGATTCGCCGATGGATTCGCCGATGCAACCGATTGAGAAACACCCGTCTCGAAACTTTAGCCTTTAGCCTCTAGCCTTTATCGAAGAAGCCCACGCATGTCTCAGCGAAAAATCGGCCAGATCTTTGTCGACATGGGGTTCATCACCGATGAGCAACTCGTGCTCTTGCTCGAAGAGCAACAGCAGCAGCCCGGTGCCTTGTTGGGCAAGTTGGCCGAGGATATGGCGTTGATCACCGACGAGCAGCTTGCCCAGGCCCTCGGCGAGCAGATGAACATGAAGGTCGTGACGCTCGGAGACGACCCGATCCCCAAGGCGTTGCTTGAGAAGCTCACCGATGTGATGGCCCAGCTTTACCGGGTCGTGCCGGTGAAGTTCGACGGCAGCCGCCTGACGATCGCTACGTGCGATCCACAGAACTTGACCGTCCAGGACGAACTTCGAACGTTCCTGGGATTGGACATCGAGATGGTCGTGGCCACCGAGCGGGAGATCAAAGCCACCATCGATCGCTTTTACTCGCCAGAGTCCTTGAGCGTCGAGAAGATCATCGCCGATTTGAACGACGACGAAGAGCTCTTTGCCGCTGCGAGCAAGTTGCAGGGGGACAAGTTCGACCTGGACGGTGCCGAGGCTCTGGCCGACAGCGCGCCGGTGCGTAAGCTATTGAATTTGGTCCTTTTGCTTGCGATCAAAGACCACGCGAGCGACATCCACTTTGAACCTTTCGAAGACGAGTTTCGGATTCGGATCAAGGCCGAGGGGGTCTTGTATGAGATGGTCCCTCCACCGCGTCACTTGGCCTTTGCCATCACGACCCGGATCAAAGTCATGGCCAATTTGGACATTGCCGAGCGCCGTATGCCCCAGGACGGTCGGATCGAATTGATGGTCGGTGGGCACCCGATCGACCTGCGGGTGAGCGTCTTGCCGACGATGTTCGGCGAGAGTGTGGTCATGCGGATTTTGGACCGTTCGGTGGTGAATTTGTCGCTCGACAAAGTCGGCATGGACGAGACGACCAAGGAGAATTTCCGGCGGATCATGAGGCGGCCAAACGGCATCGTCCTTGTGACGGGCCCTACAGGTTCGGGCAAGACCACCACGCTGTACTCGGCGTTATCGGAGATGAATGAAATCGCCGACAAGCTCGTGACGACCGAGGATCCGGTCGAGTACGACATCGACGGGATCGTGCAGATCCCGATCGACCATAATATCGGAGTTACGTTTGCATCGTGCTTGAGAGCGATTTTGCGTCAGGATCCCGACATCATCCTTGTCGGTGAAATCCGGGATATCGAAACCGCGGAGATTGCTGTCCAAGCATCCCTGACCGGGCACTTGGTCTTTAGCACGTTGCACACCAACGATGCTCCGAGCACGATCACGCGGATGAAGGACATGGGGATACCAACGTTTTTGATCACCGCGACGGTCGAAGCGATCTTGGCTCAGCGGTTGGTCCGACGGATTTGCACCAAGTGCCGCGAGGAGGTTGAGCCCCCGTTGGAGGTTCTCTACGAACTAGGGATGGAGAAATCCGACATCAAGGACCAGAAGTTCTACCGGGGCAAGGGTTGCGACAATTGCAACAACACCGGCTACAAGGGTCGAATCGGCCTCTTCGAGCTGATGATCATGAACGACGAGATGCGAGAAATGATCCTCAGGAACGTCACAACCGATGAATTGCGAGCCAAGGCTGTTCATTATGGAATGATCACGCTGCGAGATTACGGCAAGCAGTTTGTATTCCAGGGTCACACGACGGCCGAAGAGGTCGTTCGCGAGACGGTCCATGACGGTTGATTTTTTGCGTTTGATTTTTTGCGTTTGAATTTTTGCCAGACATCGAGATTTTCATCTCGGAATTAGATTTTTAGCCCCAGGGCTCGAATAGTAATAACGAGCCCCTTTTAGCTTTTCACCCAAACCCTACTTTAGTCCACCACTTCCCAGCAGGGGATAACACCATGCCAATGTACCAGTTCGAGGCCATGGACCGCACGGGCCAAGAAATCAAGGACGTGATTGAGGCTCCAAGCGAAGAAGAGGCACAGAACACCATCAAGGGGATGGGGTACTTTGTCACCAAGCTTTCGCTCAAGAAGGGGACGGCCCAAGCCGCCGGGGCTGGGGTCAAGAAGAAGCGCCCCTTTGCCATGGGTGGGGCCAAGACCAAGCATATTTGTACGTTTACCCGGCAGTTATCGATTCTCCAGGACGCCGGTTTGCCGATCCTTCGATCCCTACGGATCCTCGAGAACAACATTAAGGGTGGCAAGCTCAAGAATGCGCTCATGGACGTGTGCGACGAGATCGAGACCGGATCGACGCTCTCCGAATCGATGTCGAAGTGCCCTAAGGTATTCAGTCGGCTGTACGTCAACATGATCAAGGCCGGTGAGGCCGGTGGTGCCCTCGAGACGATCTTGCAACGCTTGGCCGAGTTTCTCGAACGGAGCGAATCGCTCAAGCGCAAGGTCAAGGGTGCGATGATCTACCCGGTAGCCGTCGTTTCGGTCGCCGTATTGATTTTGGCCGGTATCATGTACTTCATCGTTCCAACGTTCAAAAAGATGTTCGACGAGTTCGAGCTCAAGCTCCCTGCGCCGACGGTCCTGCTCATGGCCATGAGCGATTATGTCGTCGGGTACTTCTGGCTGATGATTTTATTGCCAGTGGTCCTTTGGCTCATCGGCAAGTTGATCCGCAAGTTCAAACATGGCCGCATGGGCTATGACATGTTCATCATCAAGGTTCCTGTATTCGGGAGTCTGATCGAGAAGAATATCTTGGCCCGAACCACACGGACTTTAGGGACATTGGTCACGTCCGGCGTTCCGATTCTCGAAGCGATCAACATTACCCGGGAAACCTCCGGCAATGCGATGTTCGAGCGGATCTTTACGAAAGTCAACGATGCGATCCGCGAGGGAGAGACGATCTCCAAGCCGATGAAGGAGAATTCGTACTTGGGGTTCCACCCCATGGCCTTGTTTTATTGGGTGTGGATGGGGATGTTCCCAGGGATCATGATGCTCTCGGTGGCCGTTACGGCTGGCCGGGGTGCGGGCAAGTCGACCGACGGCGGCCCGTCGAAGAATGCCGGCGGAGCCGGACAGCTTTTGGTCATGAGCATTGGAACGATCGCTATTGGGGCAGTTGCTTGTGCGCTGCTCTATGCGCTCAAAACTCGATCGCGGGTGATCGACGACTTGGTCGTCAACATGATCGACGTGGGTGAGGAGACCGGGGAACTCGACACGATGCTTTACAAGATCGCCGACAACTACGACGAAGAGGTCGCTGTGATGACCGAAGGTTTGACCAAGCTGATCGAGCCGTTGCTCATCGTGTTTCTTGGGGTTGCCGTCGGATTCATCGTCGTATCGTTGTTCATGCCGTTGATTTCGCTGATCACGAATTTGAGCGGTGCGAAGTAGCCTTAAAGTTGCGAGCTAATCAGTTGCGAGCTAACCAGTTGCAAGCCAACCAGTTTTGGGGGAAAGACTCATGACCATCGGATCGAAGAGAATCGGATCGAAGCAGAGAGCAGCACGGAGTGTTGGGCATCTCAGGCGACTTCGTCGAGGTTTTACGCTCGTGGAGTTACTGGTCGTCATGGCGATCCTCGGGATCCTTGCGGGGTTACTTGCCTGGGGCGTCAATGCGGCACGGGTATCGATACTCAAGCGGGCGCAGGCCTTTGAGCTCCAATCGATCGCTTCGGCCGTCGAGGCCTACAGGACCAAGTATGGGGATTACCCTCCTGACGGGAGCTCTTGGCCCGTCATGGACGCGCATTTGCGCAAGGCGTTTCCGAACATCTTGGTATCGGAGTTGGCTCTGTTGAATCCGGCTCTTAGCCAGCAAAACGGGCTAATACGCAACGACAATGATTTGACGGGATCGCATCCGCATTTGGCGAGGTATGTTTCAACGTCGCCGGGTCTGCGCAGCGGGCGAGTGTTCGATGCGGCCGAGGCGTTGGTTTTTTTCCTTGGTGGATTTAGCTCCGATCCGCAACGACCGATCACGGGTCCTGGAGGCCCACTCAAGCAAGTGGGAAGTGCATACATCTACAATACGCAACGAGAGAATGCGTTTTTCGAGTTCAAGATTGGGCGATTGACGCTCGACCCGAACACCGGGGCCTCGACCGATGAGACGGTCTATTCCGAAGGCGTACCAAACGACTTGATGCCGGTATATGTCGGGAACGGACCGACCTATCAGCAGCTTGGAGTGCCGATTATTTATTTCGACAGCCGCACGTACCAAATCGCCGGCGCTACGGTGAACGACAACAGCTACTACTTCAACTTTTACTCCCCAGGGTTGGTAGACACGCGAAATGTACAGGGTTCGACGCGGAATTGCGCTCGGCCCTTTTTGTCGATGGATTTGGATCCGAACAAGGGGAACAATGCATTGCGTTATGCGAACGATAAAACGTTCCAGGTTATGAACGGTGGATACGATCGGATTTACGGTTGCCAGTCGGTCAAGAACGTCGCGGCACCCGAATCGAGGCCCGCTTTCTTGTTCACGGTTCCCGGGGGCAACACAGCGATGCTCAACGTGCAGACTTTGACCTTCACTAGGCCCGGTACATCATCGGTACGCTTTTACAATCCTGAGTTTTGGATCGATACGCCCAATGCTCCGTTGAATCGGCACATGTATGTCGATGACAACACATCGAACGTTCTAGACTCGCCGACCTTTGGTGAATCGAACTAGTGCAAAGCCTTTGTGGTGGAGGGTTCGTAAGATGAGACAAGCATACTTCAACAAGCCGGTTCGACGACCAGGACTGACGTTGGTCGAGTTGCTCGTATCGATCAGTTTGATCACGGTCGTCTCGAGCATGTTCTTGGTCGCCTATCGGGCGGCGGCGACCGAAGCCTCGAACATGCGGACGCAGAGTACGATTCGCAAAATCAGCGAGGTGTTGGTCTCGCGGATGCAAGAGTACGAGAACTACCCAATCCAATTTGCGAGGGGTACGGGCAACGCCTTTGCAATACCGGTGCCAGGAAACGCCGTTCCGGCGTTGCCATCGACAGCCGACGAGTACGAACCCAAGGGGATACTCCTCGAACGGCTACGTGTGATGCTTCTGCGAGAAATGATCGCCCAGGAGATGCCAGATTATTACCAGGATATCAAGATTTCTGCGCCGATCGTGAAGAACTATTGGACTGGACTGGCCGCAGTTGGTCCCAATGCCAATGCAGGTCCTCAACCGATCGTCGTAACGGCTTCGGAGTCCCCGAGGGCGGCACGCTTGAAGGCTCGATTGAATCAGGCCAATTCGAATTGGGCGTCAAAAATAGAACTTTTGTACCAGGCACTTCCCAACTCGAAAAGCGAGCTCGAGAGGGAGTTGACGAGATCCAATGCCGAGTTCCTGTACTTGATCGTCGAGGACTCGATTCTCAATGGGAGTCCGGCGATCGAGTTGTTTGGCAAGTCGGAGATCGGGGACACCGATGGAGATGGACTTTTGGAATTTCTCGATTCGTTCCGTCAGCCGATTTGCTGGGTGCGTTGGCCGACGGGTTTTCCAGAGACGACACGATTTCATCCGGACTTGCTCGACCCGAGTTTCAATAGAGACGGTTTTGCGAACTACGCGTTTAGTGATCCGTTGGACCCTCGTAAAGCGGATCCAGGGTATCGGATCAAGGTGCAGTCGACCAAGGTCTACAAGCCCGCTGCGATGGCCTTTCCTTTGGTCATCTCTTCAGGACCAGATCAAGATGCCGATGGAGCGTATGGATTCGGCGTCAAATTATGGCATGAACGGGGTTTCATACCCTTACCCAATGATGATCGTAATTACAAGCTTCGTCCTCAAGAAGGATCTATTCCACCATCTGGTTCGGCGACCGACGTCATCATGCCGGTACCTTATGATAACGGCGGTGCTTCAAGGGTCATGATGTGCGATCCGTGGTTCCCTCGTAAAGTGGACCCCAACATCCCGTTGACGATTGGAAGCTATCGACTAGGGGCAATCCCAGATCCTTCTATTGACCCGTCCTACGCTAAACAATTTGAAGACGACATCACCAACTACAGCGTCAATGGAGCTTACCAATGATTCGTCGCAAACGAACGAAGCGTGGTCTGACGCTTGTTGAACTATTGGTCGTCGTTGGCGTTGCCTCGGTGGTCGCAGCGGTGATGCTGCCGGGGATCAAGTCGGTTCTGACCGATCGCAAGTCGAGTCAAGCGGCGATCATGGTCAGGAACTACATCGAAGCGGCACGGACACGTGCGGTCGGTCGAAATCGATCGGTGGCGGTCGTATTCGAAAGACTTTCATCCAGGGCGGGCATCGCACCGAATGGAACGTTTGTTTCGGAGACAGCCACGGCTGGACCTTTTGCAACTCCGGATACGAACTTTATACCGTACAACGCCTGCATTCGGATGAGTTTGGCCGAGGAGCCGCTGCCGGTCAGCGAGGCGATGTTGCCTGCGGCCGTAACATTTAGGGTTCGCCAGCCTAACGATGGCTTGAACCCTCCGATCCCGACTGGTGCTCCTTACAACGGTGAAGATTCGTTAGTGGACATGCATCAAGGGAATGTGCAAGAGGCGCGGATTTTCGAAGTGACCGCGTCGAGCAGCATCAGCCTTGCTTGGCTTGTCGGTGAGTACTTGACCAATGGCTCGCAGATCAGTTTTGGAAATTCGTCGCGTCGATTTAGCATCGTGACACCTCGCTCTCCGACGGTGCATGGGAATGCCGGAGGTGGAACGATTTGGTTCTCGGTGATGAATGAGAAACTCTTCGATGGGCACACCGAGCGAGCCAAAGAACCTTATGTCGATTTGCAGCCAGGGACTCGATTCACTCAGTTCAAGATTTACCAGCGGCCCAAGCCGGTTTTTTCTCAGGTGGTTCAATTGCCCCGAGGGATGTGTGTGGATCTATCGCTCAGCGGTTTTGGAAAAAAGATGCCTGGACAGGGGAGCTTGCCACCCGAGAAGCAGCCGGTGTTTGACCCCACGGGTTCGGCGATGGCCGGTTTCGACTACCGGGTTCGATTCGCCTCGGATTGGATTGGCAACGAACCAATACCGCTTGAGCCATGGCAACTGCGTCCTGTGTACATCGTGTTTTCCCCAGAAGGACAACTCAGCCATGTTTGGGCCAACGATCGCCGCACGGCAGGAGATGGGTCTTACCAAGGCAGTTTGACTCGCATCGATGCGACGCAGGATGTCTTTTTGCATGTGGGCAAGATCGATCGGGTGGCGATGCCTTTGGATCCAGATCCGAGGATATTGGGTCGCAATGCGTATGGGCTGCGGGGCGCGGTTCAACTAGGAGTCCAGAACAACCTGACCGATCTGAGCGCCTATGTGGTTCGACTCAGTCCCAGTTCCGGGGCGATCAGCGCTTCGCCGATTGTCAGCATCGACACACAGATATCGATCCTAGGATTGAATGTCAACAACCTGAACTTTGGGGACATGGTCGAACTATCGCGCCGAGGGACGTACAACTCGAATGTCACGGCACAGTAACGCAATGAGCACAGCGACGCGGCTAGCAGAGCAACAAGCTTGGAGGATCATGCAGATGAGATCACGCAAAGGCTTGACGCTCCTCGAAGTCATTTTTTCGATGGTCGTACTTTTGGTCGGTTTGGTGGCGATTGTCTTTTTGATCCCGCTTGCGGGTCGCGAGGCCGAGGACAGCCAGCAGATCACTCAGGGGTTGGCCGCCGGGGAGAGCGCTTTGGCGATGTTCACGACGACGAGCGTCGCCCAGCCGACCCTCGAGAGTCCTTGGTGTTTGGTCGATGACATCGGATCGGTCGAGCATTCGGTAGCGACGATGCGGGACGCTTTCAATGCAGCGGCAAGAACCTTTCCGGTCCCTCCGAATGCTGTCCAAGCTGCGATCGCTCAGAACGAGGCG
>QWPJ01000125.1 GCA_003671195.1 Planctomycetota bacterium | reverse complement strand
CGATTTGAGTTCTTCCATCTCAAATCGGTTCCAACTTTTCTCCCGACCGTCCTTAAGAAACTCGCGACTGCTGTATCGAAACGGCCGTCGCGCCAGATCGGTGTAGAGCAATGTTGGTGCCAAAGCCCCAATCAAAACTGTTTTTTGTCTCAGCCTTTTGGAAAGGCTGGTTTTTTCGCAGGTTTTTCATAAGGTTTTATGAATCGATCCATCAAAAATGGATCGGCCTAGCCGAGCAGGTCGACTTGAACTACTCGGGTAACTCGCAGAGAATCCCGGTGGCTTAGGATCTCAGAACAAGTGTCCATTTCTCAAATTGCGAATTGCTAGAACCGCGAAAGAGACTTAAAAAGCGATGAGCGTTTTTTCCTTGGGCAATTGGTTGACGTTGATTCCGGTAGTGCATGGCAGTGCGGCTTATGCCAGTGCGCTTCGCAAGGAGTTATTGAGTCGATCGTTTGATGCGTTGGCCGTGCCGTTGCCGGAGTCTTTTTCCGAGGAGGTGATCCGAGGGATCGAGCGGTTGCCGGCCTTGTCGATGGTGGTCCGAAGAAATGCACTTGAGCAGGATGCTATCGAGGATACAGCGCGGTGGGACCGGGACTTGGGGGACCGGGACTTGGGGGACCAGGACTTACCTGAGTCGATGCCTCGGGGGACTTATGTTCCGATCGATCCTTGTCAGGCTCTGATCGCCGCGATCCGCATGGCCTTAGGAGAAAGGATTGCTTTAGAGTGGATTGATAGCGAGGGGGATTCGATCGAGAATCATTCGCCGGTGATCGCCGACTGTTATGCGATACGCCACACGACGCTTGAGCGATTCTGTAGTGCGATGTTGCCGGCCATCGGTCCGCCGAGTTTAGGGTTAGCCAGTTCCTCGGTTCTCGAGCGGATCGATACGATGGCCCGGAGGATTTTAGCGATGCGCGCTCGCTATTCTCGGATTGTGGCCTTGTGCCCGCTGGAGACTTGGCCATGGCTCCGAGAGGCGATTGGCAAGGGGCAGTCGGATGCGGAAGATCGCGAGGATTCACGTGGGGATGACGCTCCGAGAGCCGAGCTTTATGGGGTCGATCCGCGGAGTTATCTTTTTATGCTCGGCGAGTTGCCGTTTATTACGGGGCTTATCGAGCAGGCTCGGCAGGATTTCGAGGATGACGATCGGGTGGTGGCCGAGGGTCTTAAGGAGTTGTTTGTCACGGCCCGGAGTTCCTATCGCCAGGAGCTTGGGAATCGCGCACGGCAGATTACTCCTTTGTTGATATCGCAGTGTTTGAAGTATGTGCGGAATCAGACGTTGCTCGATCGTCGGATGACACCGAGTTTTTATACATTGGCCAAGTCGGCACAGCAGATGATGGGCGATACGTACACGAGTCACTTGGTCAATTCGGCGACGGAGTATCGATTTGACAGTTACGAGCAGACGGTGGGTTTAGAGACGATCCGGATGGGGATTGGGGTCGGCCATTTGCCTGGTACGGGTCCGACGGCGTTGGTGTCGCGCTTGCCGGGCCCCCCGATGCAGTGGCATGCATTGGAGCTTAAGCGGCCCGCAGGGAAAAAAGATCAGCGTCGTTGGGAGAGCCGTTGGAATCCTTACATGCAGTGTTCGTGGCCTGAGGAGGACACGCAGATCGAGAGTTTCCGCAATCGGGTTGCTGAGCGAGCGCGTCAGATCCTCGGTGCGGACTTGGCCAGGACCGAGAAGTTCACGACGAGCATTATGGATGGTTTGGATCTACGTGAGACGTTGCGGCATTGGCATGACGGATCTTTGTATGTGAAGGTCAATCCACCGTCAGTCGGGCAGGTCAACGTGACGGTGATGATATTCGATCCCGAGCCGGATCCTCGCGAGTATTCCTGGAGAGCGACTTGGTTTTCCGAGCATCCCGAGGAGTCGACGTTGGCCTTCTTCGCCACCCCTTTTCATAAACAGATGATTGGACCTGGGGTCGCGATGGCCACCTATGGGGGGTCGATGTTCATCTATCCGCCTAGGCCGATTGTCGACATTTGGCAAGACGAGCGATTGGACTTTACCGACACGCTCGAGCAGCGGTTGGTTGCCGCAGCATGTTTGCACTCCGAATCGCGGCATGTGGCCTTGATGAGCTCGACTCCGCCGGGTCAGGTTCTCAAGAAGATAGCCAAGAGGTATTCGCGCAAGTTGGTCCATGTGCCGCTTGCGCATTTCTCGGACAGTGTGATTCAGCAGTTGAGGGTCTTCCATGTTCTCAATGGTCGTCACGTGCGAACTTACGCGGCGAACTTTATCCGCAAGTCCTAAGGGTCGGCGCTGGGAGTCTCAGTGCGGTTTGCAGTTTGGGTATTCGAAGAAGCCTTGTCCGGTTTTGACACCGAGATGGCCCGCAGCGATGAGGGGTTCGATGCGAGCGATCAGGGGAGCCCATACCTCGTCCCCTTCGACGAACCGTGCGTTGGACATTGTCTGGAGCATCAGATCGAGTCCGATTTGGTCCATGATGCCAAAGGGCCCGACGTTCATTCCGGTGGCTTTGGTCCAAGCTAGGTCGATGCTTTGTGGGTCGCTGACACCTCGATCGAGGAGTTGCAAGGCCGAGAGGAGGACCGATTTGAGCATGGCATTGAATAGATAGCCGCTGTTTTCGACCGTTTGGACGATCGGAGTTTGTCCGATTTTGCGAGCCAGTTGGCTCAGGCGTTCGAGGGTATCGGGGTGGGTATCGGGACCGGCGGCCACATCGACCAGGGTGGCTTTCCAGATGGGGACATGGAAATGGAAGTGCGCGTAGCGAGCCGGGTGTTGGATGTATTTTGAAAAGGTCGAGGGTACGAAGTACGAGCTGTTCGAGGCCAGGATCGTTTCGGCTGAGAATGCTTCGGAGAGTTGTTTGAGGAGTCGTCGTTTCAGGGCGGCCAGTTCCGGGACGCTTTCGAGAACCAGATCGACATGGGCTAGTTCGGAAGCGCGTTCGAGCAGCACAGGGAGTTCGAGGAGTTCGAGGTTCGCTTCGATTTCGGCTTGGGAGCATTTGGGCCAATAGCCTTCGTCGCCAAAGGGACCGAGGTTCTCAAGGATCCAGTCTTTGGAGGCAATCAGGGGAGCGGGGTAGGGGTCGCACAGCAGGACATTCAGGCCGTGCGAGAGCATTTGGCCGGCGATTTGTCGGCCGGTCCAGCCTGCGCCGACGATTGCGACGGTTTCGCGACGCGATGCCGAGGGGTTGATCGGAGAGTTCGGGGAGGATGATTTCACGGGTAGGGTACGGGAGTTCTTCGAGGTGGATTTCGGGGGCTATTTCGGGGGCTATTTTGGGCGGAAGTGGGTTTTGGAGGTCAAGGAATGGTGGATTTTGGGTTCGATTGGAGCCGATGGACCGGATTTACGATTGACGGAACTGGCAGATCCGTTGTAATTCTCTCCGTAAAGGGTCGGCAAGTAAGGGGTTAGACAGACTCCGTGCGTCCCGATTTGAGAAACCTTGCGAAATTCTTTTTAGTGGCCGAAGGTCTGCGTCGTTGCGGATCTGTGTGGGATTTGGTTTTGCCGCCGAGTTCTTTCATGGCAGGATTTCGCTCATGTCTGGTCTTCCGAGGGGGAACCTTTGGAATTTCGGGAATTTGAAGGAGATAAGCGTGGCAAACGAGTTAGTAAGCAAATTGATTGAGGCAGGTGCGCACTTCGGACACCGAGTGAGTCGGTGGAATCCCAAGATGGCACCGTATATCTACGGCCGCAAGAATCTGATTCACATTATCGACATTCGCGAGACGCTTCGTGGGATGTTGCGAGCCAAGAAGTATTTGAGCCAGGTGGCCCAAGGTGGTTCGCTTGTGCTGTTTGTCGGGACCAAGCGTCAGGCATCCGAGGTCATCCAGCGAGAGGCGACCCGATGTGGGATGCCGTTTGTCAGCGAGCGTTGGCTAGGAGGTTGTTTGACAAACTTCCGAACGATTCGCGATCGGATGGGTCGACTCGAGGAACTCGAGACGATCATGAACAGCGAAAAGCTCAATGGATATTCCAAGAAGATGCAATCGGCCTTGAGCCGTGAGTATCGCAAGATCTATCGGAACCTTAACGGGATCCGCACCCTGAACCGAATGCCAGAGTGCCTTGTCATTATCGATCCGAAGAAAGAAAAGAATGCGATTCGCGAAGCGAAGGCTTTGGGGATCACAACCGTCGCTCTGATCGACACCGACTGCGATCCATCGCAAGTTGACTTGGTCATCCCAGGCAACGATGACGGTATTCGCTCGATCGATTTGATTGTCAAGCAACTTGCTGATGCGGTGTTGGCTGGCAAGTCGGAGAATCCTGAGTTGATGAAGACCGTTCCGCAGTCCGCACCGGCAGCGGCATCGGCAGTCAAAGACGCCGTGAGCGAAATGGCAGCGATGGCTGAAAAAGAAGCTTTGGGCTAACGCATTCGATCCATGCTAATGAGCTAATAACTGGAGAAAACAGATCAATGTCGAATATTTCCGCAAGTGACGTAGCCGAGCTCCGCAAGCAAACCGGGGCTGGTTTGATGGATTGCAAGAAAGCGCTGCAAGAGTCCAGTGGCAACTACGAAGGGGCTCTTGAGTACCTTCGCAAACAGGGCCGCAAGGTTGCCGATAAGGTCGCCGATCGGGACACCAACGAAGGTTGTGTTGTCACGGCTTTGAACGACACCAAGACCACTGGAGTTGTTTTGGCGCTCTGTTGCCAGACCGACTTTGTCGCCAAGAACGAAGGCTTTACTTCGCTGGCCACCCGGCTTGGCAAGTTGGCTTTGGACAACAACGTCGAGAGCGTCGAGCAATTGAACGCTTTGCAGATCGATGGCATGAGCGTTGCCGAGAAGCTCATCGAGCAAACCGGCAAGATCGGCGAGAAGCTCGTCGTCTCGGAGCTCTACCGGCTCAGTGGTGACAAGCTTTCGAGCTACATCCATGCCGGCAGCAAGATCGGCGTTTTGCTCGCGTTCAAGGATGGTGGCAAGGCAGGGGCCGACGAGTTCTTCCGAGGCGTGGCCATGCACACCGCTGCGATGAAGCCATCGATTCTGAATTTCACGGAATTCGATCCAGGATTTGTCGCCACCGAAACCGAGTCGATGGCCGCACGGATCAAGACCGAGAACGAAGACTTGGCCCGTCTTGGCAAGCCCTTGAAGACCGTTCCGCAGTTCGTCAGCCGATTGCAGTTGACCCCTGAGGTCATGAAGGCAGCCGAAGACGCGATCAAGGACGTGCTCAAGGCCGAGGGCAAGCCCGAGAAGATTTGGGACAAGATTGTCCCGGGCAAGATCGATCGGTTTGTTGCCGACAACACCCTTCTGGATCAAGACCGCTGTTTGCTCAACCAGTTTTACGTGCTCGACGAGACCAAGACCGTCGAGGCGGCCGTGAAGGCTTTTGCCGACACCGCATCGATCGTCGCGTTCCGACGCGTCGCGATCGGCTAAACCGGTTAAACCGGCTAAATCGGCTAAATCGGCTAAATCGGCTAAATCGGCTAAATCGGCTAAATCGGATTGTCCGGCTTGTGCCGAGACTGGCTGGGGAAAACAAGTTCCGATACGAAGAATCAAAGACCCTGGGGTTTGCAAAAACCCTGGGGTTTTTTATTTGACAGGTTCTTCGGGAAATCCAATCCGAATTTGAGTACAATTCTCGGTGTCCATTGCTCGAAGCTACAGAACAATGAGTCACGGCGTTAGGGATTCATGGCGGAACGGAAAGGGAAATGCACAATGATGCGGACCACGAAACTTCGACGACCTTTGGTTTTCCAAGCCGCATCGGTTGTTTTTTCGGCCCTGGTGCTCTTGGTTGGCTTAGGCACCCTCTGGGGCGTTTCAGGTTTCGCAACTCGGGCACTTGCCCAAGACGAGGCTTCGAAGCCCAATCGCAAGGCGACGGTTCCGGTTCAGACCGAGAAGATCGATAAGGCAATCGAGGCCAGTTGGTCCGATGCCGGGGTGCGTCCTTCGCCGGTCGAAGACGATTTGAAGTGGTGCCGTCGGGTCTATTTGGATGTGATAGGGCGCATACCGAGTTTCGAAGAGATGTCGGTGTTCATGAAGGACAAGTCGTTGGATCGCAAGTTGAATTTGTTGCGACGGCTCTTGGAGGACGATCAGTACACCGAGGAGTACGCGAACCATTGGTCAACCGTATGGACCAATGTTCTGATCGGTCGCAACGGGGGAATGGAAGAGCGATCGCTGACGAGTCGCCAGGGGATGCAGAAGTACCTGCGCGACAGTTTTGCAAGCAACAAGCCTTACAACACCATGGTCCATGAGTTGGTCACCGCGACGGGCTCTACCAAGCCAGGTGCGGAGAACTTCAACGGAGCTACGAACTTCTTGGCGATGAAGGTCAACGAGGAGAACGGGGTGCAGGCGACGGCGGCGGTATCTAAGATTTTCTTAGGGTTGCAGGTTCAGTGCACGCAGTGCCATAACCATCCGTTCAATCAATGGAAGCAGCAAAAGTTTTGGGAGTTCAATGCGTTCTTCCGGCAAACGCGGGCCCTGCGCCGCTTTGTGCGAGGGACCGACGACATCGACCACATCGAGTTGGTCAATGAGGATTTCTCGGGAGAGGGTTCGCATCCGGACAAGGCCGAGATTTACTACACGCTGCGCAACGGGGTGGCCAAGGTTGCTTATCCGGTTTTTGTCGATGGGACAGCCGTCGGCAAAAGCGGTTATGTCTCGGAGGTCAATCGACGCAGCGAGCTAGGGAACCTCATGATGGAGAGCGATTATCTCGACAAGACGATCGTCAATCGCATGTGGGCGCACTTTTTGGGGTACGGCTTTACCAAGCCGATCGATGACTTGGGGCCTCACAATCCGGTGGCCAACTTGGAGTTGTTTGAGACCTTGGCCAAGGATTTCCGCGAGAACAGTTATGACCTCAAGCAGTTGATCGTCTGGATCACCTTGTCGAAGCCTTATCAATTGTCCTCGAAGATGACCAAGGACAACGAGTCGGACGATCCGACGATGGGAGAGATGCCCAAGTTCAGTCACTTCTATACCCGTCAGATGAGCGCCGAGCAGTTGTATGCTTCGTTGGCGGTTGCCACTCAGGCCAATCGCAAGGGGAATTTGGAGGAGCAGCAACGGCGGCGCGAGGAGTGGATGCGTCAGTTCATCGTCGCGTTTGGAACCGACGAGGGGGATGAGACGACGACGTTCAACGGATCGATTCCTCAGGGGCTCATGATGTTCAACGGCGATTTGATCCGCGCGGCGATCGCGCTCGAACCCGGGACTTGGCTCCATCAGCTCAGTACGGGCAAGGGAACACCGCAGGACAAGGTTCAGTTTTTGTTCATCGCCGGACTCGGTCGCAAACCACGTCCGGAAGAGTTGTCCATCGCGACGCAGATCTTGGTCGCGCGCAAGGGTGAGGTCGGGGGGATGCTCCAGGACATGTGGTGGGCGATCCTCAACAGCAACGAGTTCATTTTCAACCACTAAGGTTCTTATCTAGAAGAAGGTGTTTTGCTATGTGGAATCGATTTTCAACACCCAACGGGATGTCCCGTCGTCATTTCATGTCGCACATGGCCGGCGCAAGCGCGATGCTTGGCAGTTCGCTGTCGCTTGGGCATTCGCTCCGAGTCCATGCCGACACGCTCAAGAAGAACCGCAAATCCTGTATCTTGTTGTGGATGGGTGGTGGCCCATCGACGATGGACATCTGGGATCTCAAGCCAGGTACGGACAACGGCGGACCTTTCAAAGCGATCAGCACCTCCGGAGACGTTCAGATTTCCGAGCACATGCCGCTGATGGCCCAGCAGATGCACCACATGGCGATTGTCCGATCGATGAGCACCCGCGAAGCCGACCACAACCGGGGGCGTTACTACATGCACACCGGGTATGTTCCCGATGCGAACGTCGACTATCCGAGTTATGGGGCGGTCATGGCCCACGAGTTGATCTCGCAACGACCGGATCTTGAGATCCCTCCGTTTGTCGCTGTCGGTGGGGCAAGCGAAGGTCCTGGGTTCCTAGGGATGTCCTGGGCGCCTTTTAATGTCACGAGCAACGGTCGGGTCCGCAACTTGGAGATGAGCGTCGATTCAGATCGGCTCAACCAACGGCGGATCGCCCTTGAGACGATCGAAAATTCCTTCATCAGTCAAAACCGAGGCGGAGTGTTGGAAGACCACCGCAAGGTATTGGGCAAGACGTTTGACTTGCTCACCAGCAAGCAAATGGAGGCTTTTCAGGTCGACAAGGAGCCCACGGAGGTCAAGGAGCGCTATGGCGTAGGCGGGTTCGGCCAAGGCTGTTTGCTTGCAAGGCGTCTTGTTGAGGCCGGCGTCGCGTTTGTCGAAGTCGACTTGGGTGGCTGGGACAACCACCAGAACATCTTCCGAACCCTCGAAAACGATCGTTTGCCGGTGTTGGACAAGGCCATGGCGGCATTGACGTCCGACCTCGACGAACGAGGGCTTTTGGAAGACACCTGCATTGTTTGGATGGGTGAATTCAGTCGAACGCCACGGATCAATGGCGATGCTGGACGAGACCACTGGGCCCGAGCCTGGAGCGTTGTCGTCGGAGGCGGCGGGATCAAGGGAGGTCAGGCCATCGGTGCTACGAACGAGGATGGGACCGAAGTCGACGGCGAGCCCTACTCCTCGGAGGACGTGATGGCATCGGTTTGCCACTCGTTGGGAATATCGCTCGAGACGACCTTCACGAGCCGAAGCGGTCGTCCGATGAAGATCGCCAACAGCGGCAAGCTCATCAAGGGACTATTTGCTTAGTGTGCACGAGGATCTGACCAATCGCTCCGATGGTTTCGAACCTGGTTCTTGGGACCCCGAGAAGCTCATCGCCGAGCATTACCTCGGGGTCTGGAGATACTTAAAAGCGATCGGATGCCCGATCCATTTGGCAGACGATCTTGCGCAAGAGACTTTTGTGGCGGTTCTGAGAAAACCCTTTGAGTTGCTCAATCCGCAAGCGACATCGTCGTATTTACGACGAGTCGCCTTTCACCTGATGCTCGAGTACAAGCGAAAGTTTGGCACGATCGGATTGACCGATCAAGCCGAGATTCTCGATCGATACTGGACCCGGTGGGCTGGATCCGACGTCTCCGGGGATCGGGTACTCGATGCGCTCGGAGAGTGCTTTCAAAGACTCACGGCGAGAGCCCAAAAGTCCTTGAAGATGCGTTTTGAGGAACGGGCATCGCGAGAGCAGATCGCCGCTGATTTGCAGATCAGCCAGAACGGCGTGAAGAACTTACAGCAAAGGGCCAAGGCCCAATTGAGACAGTGCCTTGAAGAGAAACTCGGAGCGGTAGACCGGTAGATCGATGAGCAATTTTGAGTTTGAAAATTCGAAGCGACCTGAGGAACCCGTGCTCGATGCGACGGTCGATAAGACGCTCGATGCGACGCTCGATGCGACGCTCGATGCGACGCTCGATGCGATGCTCGATGGGATGCTCGGAGAGTGGCTCGGGGAAGAAGCAGGGGGGGGCCAGGGTTCCTCAAAGGCTTTCGATCCGAGCGAAATTTACCGGTCGGTTCTCAAGCGATCGGAAGCGAGTGTTTTTAGCGACCAGGAGCATGCGCAAGCCGCATCAAGAGCCCAACGAGATTGCTTGCAAGAGAGCTCACCAGATCGGTTATCGACAGATCGGTTATCGACAGATCGGTTATGGAGGTCTGTGGCGATTGGAGCATCGATTGCCGTATCGATTGCAGTATCGATCGGGGGTTTGTCGTTGATAGGCCGTTGGGTTCCAAGGGACCTTAACAAGCCAGTTGAAGTAGGGCAAACTTCGCTCGATGGAGCACCATCTTCGGGTCCCCGGGTGAGCGAGCCCCGGGTAGCCGAGGCCCGGGTAGCCGAGGCCCAGGTCGCAGAGGCCCGGGTCGCCGAGGCCCGGGCGCCTGAGCCGACTTCAAACGGCAGTCAGGAGGGAGTGGTTGCAGACTCGCAGATAGCCGATGGGGCATTGGATCCAGAGCGTCGCGGGCCGATGCAGGACAAGCTTGCAGTTCAGCGGCAATCCGAGAAGAACCAGGAGCAGGTTGCCGCACAGGATCCGCCTCAGGGAGCGGAAATGGCTTCGGCCTTGCCGTCGGCTGGGGTCTTGAGCCTCGGGACGTTGGAGGATCGGGAGATTGTCTCGGTGATCGATTCTCAGTTTCAGCAGATATGGAAAAGCTTGGGGATGCCGCAGTCGGACATGGTTTCGGGTGGCCAAGCGAGCTTGAAAAAGCGGGGACTGACGGCCGACCGCATCGCGCGATTGTTGTTGCATCGGGTTGCGACCGATTCGGAGCTCGAAGCGATTCGGCTCGATAAGCTCAGCGAGGACACCCAACTCGAGAGGCTTGTGGCAAGCTGGATATCGAGCGATGAGTTCGATCGTGTTTGGTCGACACGTTTAGCGAATTTTTACATGGGTGGGCGGATCGAGTCGAGCCAGCAGGCTGTTGTGTTTCGCGAGTGGCTCGCGGCGCAGATACGCGACGACGTACCTTTGGGGCAGGTGCAGCGGCAAGTCCTCTTAGGGTTGAGTCAGGCGGATCATCCGGCGTATTTTTTGGTGGACTACTGGTCGGATCGTGGGGATCGTTGGTCCTTGCCGCCCAATAGCCCGCAGGTGGCTTGGGTGGGTTATGGCGATACGGAGGTCAAGCGACTGGAGGGGCTCTCGCAGTTGTTCTTGACGGTGACGTCCAATCCGGCGATGGTCTGCACGCAGTGCCATGGAGCCGAGGGGGCGTCGGCGCCGAGTTGGCTTGCTGATCGCGCGGCCCCGGGTGGTGGATTGGGTGGGTCCAAGTCGGTCGACTTCGATTCGATCTCCGCCTTGATGGTGGGTATTGCCCAGCCTGGAGTTTCGGAGTTGTTTCGGCGACAGCAGGATGATCAGGTCCGCAAGATCGCAGCGAGGTTTCCCGATGGCAAGCGGGTCGGGAGCGAGTTGTCTTTCGAGCAGACGATCGATGGGTGGCTAGAGCAGGGGAGTCATTCGCATAGTGGGCTTTTGAATGCCCTTTGGAGGGACTTTTTCGGAGTGGGATTGGAGTCTGCTTTTGGGTTCGATGGTGCAGTGGCCTTGGAGGCACGGCGCGATTTGGTTGGATATTTAGGCAAGCAGATCGTCGAGCGAAGGGCGGGATTGCGTCAGTTGGTCTATTGGATGTTGATGTCCGATCCGGCTCGGCAGTCCGAGGAGTCTTTGAGCTATGCGCAGTACATGGTGATGGATGCACAGAGGCTTGAGGATTACCTTCAAAGGCAGGAGGTGTTCAAGTCACTGGTGTTGGATGATTCGCGATCTGCGGTGCGCGATGAGGCTTGGCTCGTTGGTTATGCATCGGCGTTGTTCCCTGAGCAAGCCGAGGGTCCGGAGCGATCGTTTTTGGCACAGCCATCGAATCAGGTCCAGGGAGGCAGCAAGCGTGCAAGTGCAGAGGGGCTTGATCTGGGGCAGTGGCCCCGGGGATTGCTCCATGCGGAGATTGGTTATCGCGTTGCGGGCGATCGAGCCCGTCGTTGGGCGGACTTGTTGTCTGCCAGCGAGCTTAACGACAGCGCGTTGATCGATCATGCGTATTTGATGACCAAGCATCGCTTTGCGACGGCTCGGGAGATTCGGGCATGGAGTTCGACATCGTGGACCAAGAGCCAGCGGAGCTCAGCGATCCTTAGGCTTTTGATGGGCGTTGCGAGCGTTGAGCTCTAAGCGTCATTATGGTAGATCGATTGTCCCCAATCGATCGGAACTTGAAGCCACCGCAGCCAGTAAGACAAAACAGCCGAACAGCCGTAAGACACCGCCGCTTGCGCGTCGGGCGGAGCCATTGGGGACAATGGCTCTACACTGGAAGACGCCGCCGCTTGCGAGACGTTATGGTAGATCGATTGTCCCCAATCGATCGGAACTTGAAGCCACCGCAGCCAGTAAGACAAAACAGCCGAACAGCCGTAAGACACCGCCGCTTGCGCGTCGGGCGGAGCCATTGGGGACAATGGCTCTACACTGGAAGACAAAACAGCCGCAATCTTTAGCCTTCAAACCCACGTTTCCTTGAAACGATCAAAACGTCGATTTGACGGTATTTGGGTTGATCCTTTAGGGTTTCGAGCTTTTGGAGTTGGAACCTACGAATCGCGTGGATCCTTCTTCGAGCAAGTCTTCTTGGCTGCTGGGTGACTGGACCGCAGCGCGGAAGCGATGGACACCGTTCTTTGAGGCTTGGCAGATGACTCTCAGGGTAACGGTTTGGTTTGGACCGATCGAAGGCAGGTTATCGAAGAGGGCTTGACCTGGGACGATGCGTCCGGCGTGGCCTTCGAGGGCCAGGGGTTCGATGCCTTCGGAGAATTGTGCAACGACGCGGATGTCTTCGGCGGCTTTGGAGCCTCGGTTCGAGACTTGGAGTTCATAGACGACCCGCGCGCCGACTGGGGCTGGAGCTTGAGGTTCATTGACCACGAGTTCCAGATCGGCGATGGCTTCGACGAGCGTCGAGATATCCGAACGGAGATTGATGTTTTGATCGGATCGGGCTTGGAAGGCCAGGGTATGGTTACCGGATCGGTTCATTTCGCATCGGACCGGGAGGGTGAATTGGGACTTCGGATCGAGTTTAGGGATCGACCAGCGGAGTTCGTTGCCCTGGCGAGTGACACCTTCGGGGAGTTCGATCATTTCGATTCCGTCGGGGATCGCGATGGAGCAAGCCAAGTTTGCCGCGGGGATCCCGCCGGAGTTTTCGATCACCAGTTCATAATCCGCTTTCGAGCCTTGGATGAATTCCTCGGGGCCGAACCACGTCGCTTTGACTTCGATTTTTTGGACTTGGACATCGATGCGTTGGCGTTGTTGGAGTTTCCCTGAGGGGTCTTTGGCAGCAGCGACGATTGGAAATAGTCCTGGGTGGTCGAAGGTCAGTTCGACATCGATGATTTTTTCGGAGCCTGGAGCGATGGGTCCGATTTGGGAATCGTATTGGGATGTCGTTTCGGTTTGGAGCGAGAGGGTCAGATCTGGCAGGACAGCCGAGCCAGGGTTTTTGATCCGCATGCGATACTTTTCGGGCACTCCGAGTTGGACTTCGGCTGGCCCGCTCAGATCGAGTTCAAGTTTCGGTTGGTGAACTTGGACGTTCATTTGCGTTGGCTTTGGAGCCAGGGTCCACTCGAGGTTCAGGGCGAATTGGTCGGCTTCGAGGACTTCGATTTGGAGTTCGAGAGATTTCGAATCGTTGGCTGCAAGGGAATCGAGTTCCCAGAGGACCCCTGAATCTTCGGGGGTTTCGTCCAATTCGTAGGCGCCGACCATCGTTTTGATTCCGTCGATCAGGACACCTTTAGGGGTCGAGGCCCGTACGATGAGACCTTGGAGATCCGAGGAGCCTTCGTTGGTCGCGTGGATGGTGTAGGTTGCTTTTTGACCGACTGCGATGGCTTGAGGGCCATCGACGCGCAGTCTCAGTTGGGGGACACGAACGTCCAGGGGAGTGGAAGCTTGGTTGGTTTTGTTTGGACCTGCAGTCAGGATAGCGGGTACTTTGGGAGAGACGGCCCGTGGGACCGGCGCGAAATCGATTTGGGGTAGATCCGGGAGGTCGGAAATAGCGTTTGGAGACGGAGTTGGGGTTGGGGTTGGGGTTGAGGTTTGCGATGCAGAATCGCGTGAGGTGTTGGGGCCGGTTTTCGAGTTGTTGGGGGCGGTTTGGGATTTTCTGCGGCTGGTGTTTTTTGGATCGATCGCTTCGGCGGGAGCCGCTTCATAGACGCGGAGTTCTTTGCGAGCGACCGGATCGATGGCCGGTTCGGGGGATGCGGGGGATTCGGCGGACGCGGGGAGTTGGGGCGAATCCTCGGCAGTCGGTTGGGGTGAGGTACGTTTTGCCACCCCGCTTCCGATGGTTTCGGAGTTGGCGCGGGTTTCGGGGTTAGCGCGGGGTTCTTGCAGGGAGGCGCGGCTTTGGAAGTTATTGCGGGACGCAGGATCGTTGCGGGGGCGGCTCGGCTGCATGGCTTTGGGCAGATCGATCGGTTCGTTCAGACTTGCTTTAGGATCGATGCTACGGTTGGACCAGGGCATATTGAACGACTGCAAGGGGACTTTCATCCCGCCGGTCCATCGACGATCGCGGGGCTCTTGATCGGGATCTGCGGAGTCTTTGATGGGTTTCGGGTTCGAGTTCCGAAGGCGGCTCAGGAGGCCTTGGCCGTTGCCCGGGTTAGGTTTCGAGTTGGGCGAGAGCTTCGGATCGAATTCCGGTAGATCTCGCGGTAGATCTCTTTGTGCACAAGCGGGGTTGGCCGGGCCGAGGAGGGCCAGGAGCAGGGCGAATAGGAAAGTGCCTAGAAGTTCTAAGCGAAGCGAGCAGCGAGCCATCATGTTCGATCGATCCGGTAGTGGAGCTTGGAATTTTGGCCGTAGAAGGGCTATCGGAGCGGATCGGAAGGATGGGGGTTGTAAGATGAGAGGATTTGGAAAGATTTACCGGATTTGAGGACTTTGAGGGGCGTGTTCGATAATGCAACATTCCTGAGTCGATCGCAGGCCAGGGGAGTTGTGCGAAGGGGGGCTAGGGGGTGGCAAATGGGCAAGAACGTTGGAGAAAACAGGGTCCTTCCCTCTTTTTAGTTCTTGGCATGCCTTTTGCTCTAGTTGAGGATATGGAGGAATCCAGTGGGATTTCGGTACGATGGAACCCGAGTGGGTCGTGTGGGTGTTAGGTATTCCGATGGATACCCGGCCCAGATCGCCTAGAAGGGGAAATTGATACCATCGGTTGATTCTTTGTCGGTGGGCCCTTTTTTAATGGCAACATTTGAGGGGTCTAAATACGATGAACAGGACCGAGGATCTTTGGATTTCGGTAAACCTCTTTTCCAACCAATGAATGTTCGGAGCGAATCGCGATGCGGATGCAACGTCTTACTTTGAGTAATAGGGCAAGACTGCCGGAGATGGCAGTCGGTTTTGCTTTGGCGTTTGGGCTGCCGATGGCTTCGAACGTCTTATATGCCTTGGATTCCGAGGCAGTATCGCCGAGGTTGACCAAGGCGAGTCGAATGGCGACTTGCCAGCAGGATGGGAAGACCTACTTTGCCTTGAGTTTGGTTTCTGGGACGGTAACCGAGGCGTCTGTCGTTTCGAGGGTCGCGGTGATTGTCGACACGTCGGCATCGCAGAATGGCGTGTACCGTCGCGAGTCGATGGAGGTAGCCAAGTCGATCATTGAGTCATTGCCCGAGGGTTCGATCGTATCGCTATTGTCCTGCGACGTGGAGCCTGAGTTGTATGCGGGGGGGGCGAAGTCTGATTCGGGCGACATCGCATCGGGTTTTGAGCGATTAGAGCGTCGCGTGCCGTTGGGGACATCGGACATTGCCAGCGCATTGCGAGCCGCATCGGAGTCGCTTGGTGATCATGGGCAAAAGAGTGTGGTATACATCGGAGACGGGCTCCATTTGAATCGTTTGCTCAACACGACGGAGTTCGATTCGTTGGTCGGTGAGTTGGTCGCCTCGCGATGTTCGGTAAGTTCGTTGGCGATTGGTCCGAAGACCGATTGTGAGTTTTTAGCGACGCTTGCCAATCACACCGGAGGGCGTGTATTGGTTCGGAGCAATATTCAGGGGGTTACCTTGCAGCAAGTCGCAGGTGAGCTTTCGAAGGTCGCTTGTGCACCGGTATTTTGGCCCAAGGAGGCGAATTGGCCTGTGGGGATTGCGGCTCGGTATCCAGAGCGTATCCCGCCGATCCGCAGCGACCGAGATTCGATTTTGATTGGCGTCATGTCCTCGAAGAGTCTTACTGGGACGTTGCGTATAGATGGAGAGGTATTGGGCCAGTCGAAGTCTCTTCAATGGGATTTGGTCTCAGAGGCATCGAATCCTGATTTAGGTTTTTTGGGAGCGTTGGTCAGCAAGTCCAGCAGCAATGGTGGAGTGTTGTTGCCGACGGCTGGATCCGATGCGTTGCGGGAGGTAGGAGATTTCCTGAGCAGTTCGTCGGACACGTTGGTCAAGGACGCGAAATTTGCATTGCATGTCGGTGATGTCGCCGCGGCGCGGGTGATAGCCAAAGAGGCGTTGGACCGTTCGCCGTCGAATCTTGAGGCCAAGACGCTTTTGGAAGCTGCCCAGGTCGGCGGGCTCAAGCCAGCGTTGGTTTCACCGAGTGATGAGGCCAAGGGTGGGGGTGAGTCCCCGCGCAAGGTAACGGGATCGAAGATTGTCAAATTCGTGGCGGCTCGGGTTCAGCCACCTTCGGACGATCCGTTTGGGGATCCGGCACCGGCGGGTTCTGCGCCGGCGGGTCAGGATCCGTTTGGGGATACGCCTGCTGAACCGGCCGGTGCTCCTGCGGCGGGAGTTGAACCGTTGAATGGGAATCCGGGTTTGGGCAATGCTCCTGGAAGGGATTTTGGTTCTGATCCGTTGATGGCACCTAGTGATGGGCTCAATGCACCGGTTGGATCGGATCCTTATGGGGAGCTATCGAATGCTGGGGACTTGCTCAACCAAGACACAGAGATGCGTCGGGTGGCGGCTCAGGCTCTAGAGCGTCAGGTGATGTCGGAGCTGAGTCGAGCGCGGACATCGGACAATCCTTCGGGGGCCAAGGGTGATTTGAAGTTGCTTTTGGATCAGATTCGTCGATCGCCGGATTTGGATCCAGCCAGTCGTGTTCAGCTTGAGTCGAGGCTTGGAGCTGGAATTCAAGCGACGGCAAGGTCTGAGGCGGATCTTCGAGAGCGGATTGCGAGGTCCGAGGCGGTTCAATCGGCGGCTTCAGCATCGCGTCGTTTGTTGGCCGATCGGGATCGACGCGAGGCGACCATTCAACAGCTTGTACAGCGATTTGACTCTTTGATTCAACAGCAGTTGTATTCGGCTGCCAACAATGAGATCGCTCCTCAGATCCATGAGTTGGCGCACAACTCGGTGATTGACAAGGTGGTCAACTACGAATCGAGTTCGCTAGCGAATTATCGTTTGATCATGGACGTGATCAATCAGAGGAACCGGGCATTTGTCGATGCGTTGTACCTATCCGAGCAAGCGTTGATCCCGTTCGTTGACGAGCCACCGGTTCGCTATCCACCGGCCGATGTATGGCAGGCGCTTAGTGCAAGGCGGATCGAGCGTTACGGAACGATCGATTTGTCGGGCGGAAACGAGACCGAGCGAAAGATTTTCCGAGCGTTGCGTGAGCGAGGCGAGGCGACCTTCAACAACACGCCGTTGAGTACGGTGATGCAGACTTTCTCCGATCAATACGGGATTCCGATTGTGATCGATCAGAAGGGTCTCGAAGACGAGACTGTTACTCCTGAAGATCCCGTATCGCTGAATGTTCCTGAAATTTCGTTGCGTTCGGCTTTGAAGTTGATTCTCGAGCCGCTGAATCTGACGTATGTCATCCAAGACGAAGTCATGAAGATCACCAACAAGAAGAATTCGGCCAACGTGGTTCGGGTTTATCCAGTCGGCGACTTGGTCGTACCGGTCATGAGCGGCATGATGGGTGGCGGCATGGGTGGCATGGGCGGCGGCATGGGCGGCGGCATGGGCGGCGGCATGGGTGGTATGGGCGGCGGCATGGGTGGCATGGGCGGCGGTATGGGTGGCATGGGCGGTGGCATGGGTGGAATGGGCGGCGGAATGGGGGGCATGATGGATGTCACCGACGAGCCGACCAAGTCGACGGCCAAGGTCCAGCCTGCCGAGCAGGTGCTCGATGTTGCTGCTTGCGTACGAAAGATGATTGAGACCGAGGGAGATGAGCGAGCCGATGCGGAAGCTCAGTTTGCTTCGTGGGTCAAGGAAAAGATGAATGTCGCCTCGAAGGCAGCGGTGGCCAAGGACGATGCGGTGGCCAAAGTCGCTTTTGGTGAAGTCGTCGAGCAGTTGAATGAGGTCTTTCGCGAGACTCTACCAGCACCTTGGATGTACGAGGCGTTGAGCATTGCGATGCAAGGCAGCGGACATACAAGCAAGGAAATCCGTCGAGTCTTGCTCTCGAGTGTGGATTTTGGAGCAGACGTTACGTCTGCGATGAAGATCGCACAGTATCTCGAAAGCCAAGGGATGAAGAAGGAAGCGTTGAGCATTTATCGCGATGTGCATCGGGTTGCTCCCGGTGAGCGGCTTCCTTTGGATGCTGGGTTGCGATTGAGCCTGGAGTTGGAAGACCGTGATGCGGTCGTGTGGGCATCGACAGGAGTATTGAGTCAGTCGTGGTCCGACGAGCATCTACCCTTGATTGAAAAAGCCTTGATGGCTGCCAAGGCGGCTTATCTGAGGCTCAACAATGAGGGGCGCAAGATGGAAGCTTATGCGCTTGAGCAAGCGATGAAGAAGTCGCAGACCAGGGACATCGTCGTTCGAGTCACTTGGACTGGCAATGCCGACATCGATTTGGTGGTCGAGGAGCCAGCCGGTACGGTTTGCAGTTCGAGCAATCCTCGCACGATTGCTGGCGGAGTGCTTCTTGCCGACGGTTCCTCGCTGGATAAACCTAGTAAGGATGGATTCTCGGAGACTTATGCTTGTGCTCAGGGTTATGCTGGGCAGTATAAGGTTTCAGTGCGTAAGGTCTGGGGCGAGGTTGCCGGAGGCAAGGTGACGGTGAATTTGGTCACCGATTATGGAACGCCCAACCAGAAGGTCGTCAGCCAGCAGATCGCTTTGGACCAGGAGTCGGTCTACACTGCGGAGGTCAAGACAGGGCATCGTGCCGAGCCGATTGCGGCTGTGCAGTTGGCCAAGGTTCAGGCCGAGAAGGCCTTTGCGGGCCAAGCGGTCTTGGCGCAGGTTGCGCCGGCGGCACAGGACGCACAGAACGCGAACGGGAATAACGACATCGATCAGAACTGGGCTTACATGGCCATGCTTCAGCGATTCGCTGCGGGTCGAGGAAGTTCAGGAGATGGGTTGGGTGGATTTGGTCCTGGTGGTTTTGGCAATAACGGTTCGGGTGGGATCAATGGTAGGATCCCCGGATTTGCGCGGGGTGGCGGGGTCGGTTACATGCCGATCGTTCAGGCGATTCCTTCGGGAACGATGATGATGGCCAACGCTGTGATCTCGGGAGACCGTCGCTACGTTCGGGTTTTCAGTACGCCGATGTTCATGGGTGTCGACAGTTCGATTCCATCGTTTGGTACCGGAATCGGTGGTGGAGGTGTCGGTGGTGGCGGCGGTGGCGGTTTGGGCGGTGGCGGCGGCTTGGGTGGTGGCGGTGGTGGATTCGGCGGTGGTGGCGCTTTTTAGCCACACCCCTCGGCACTAAAAGTACTCTCGATGGCTTGGATCAGCAATTGATCCGAGCCATTGGTGCTTTTGGGCGACCGTGGGAGACTTGATGCTCTCAGTGTTTCCTGATTCGCAAGAGAGCCTGTTTTTTGGTGCAATCACCCTATCGTGTTGACTCGCAGATCCGAAGTTCAAAGTGAGCGTTTGGATTTCTCTTGCTTTCTTGATTGCTACGCCGATCTTTTAGGGGGGACGGGATTGGGTACATTCTCGCTGTTTGCCTTCTGTCTGAATTTGGATCGGAGAGGTCATTGCGATCAGGGGTGGTTCTTTCCGCCATTCTATCGCGGAACGGCAACGACTTTAAATTGAGCTAAGTGTATACAAATGATTGAAATTTCCATGGTCGAACTGTATCGCGAAGAAGTCTTGTAACTCCGCTATGCTCCACACGGGGGTTGTTTCGTCACGCCCTTGCCCGACAATTGGATCATCCAGTCCGACGTGCGATTACCCTGACCACTGGGCGGTGACCGGCTACCCGCATAGAGCCTTGGGGTTAGTCTTACTGCTTGGGACTCAATCTAGCAGGGAGGCGGGATTGGATGCATCTTTTCCGTTCGCCTATTTGTAGACAAAAGGACAGAAATTTCTCGTGAGTGTCTTTTTTTTCATGAGAAAATGGTCAGGTTTATTTTGCATTCGAGCATTGCAGGCCCTGGGTAAAACGTCGTTCTTGGATCAAGCAAAATCGCTGCGTAGGGAAAGCAATTCCAAGGGTGCAAGTGCGAGGCGACTTCAGCGAGGTAAGCGTCTGTCGGCGTTGCTAAACCGAGCGATGGAAACGGTCTTTTTTAGGCATCGTTTGGAACAAGCAGGAGTCGCGTTTGGAACGAGTGCTCGGGGCGAGGCGACTGGAGAAGACCAAGCGTTGGAGTTTTTCTCGAAGCTAACTCCGATTGGTAAGCAGGAGATTCGATCTAGATTTCCTGAGGGCGTTTTAACGAAAGACACCCAAGACGGTCGCACTTACCGATCTACCTCGGGGACTTCCGGTGAGCGATTGACGGTGGTGACTAATTTTTCAAGAAGGGAAGCAGGCAGAGCGAGTGCTTTGCATGTTTTGGAGGTCGCCACTAGACGATCCTTAGGGGCATCCATTACGGACATTCCGCCTAACGTGTGCAATTCGGTATGCGGATTGGATGGTCCTCCTGAGACATCTGTACTAAGGCATATCAGAAGGGGCTTGAGAAATGGCAGTTGGAGATCGGAAATGTTTCGATCTGACTTAAATGGTCTATTTGAACGGCGGTTGATGTTCAAGCAAGACATCCTCCCGCCGCTTGATGCCAGATCGGCTTCTGATCTATCAAAGCAGATGGAGGAAACCTGGGGGCTCCTGGAGGCGGGTCGTCCTTATCTGCTCCGTGCTTTCCCGCAGTATCTTCTGTGGTTATCTGAGTACAAGACCCAGCGATCTGTCGGGAGCCATTACCTCAAGTACGTCATGCCCTACGGTGGCTTGGCATGCGACTCGCTTCTCTCGCGTGTCAGGAGTGCGTTGGGAGTTGAAACAAGAAACATGTATGGGACCAGCGAGTTAGGTTCAGTTGCCGTTTCCTGCGACAATCACCGGGCCATGCATATCATCGAATCCTTTTTTGAAGTTGAGATTTTCCGAGATGGCAAGGTGGTCCAGGACGGTCAAATTGGCGAAGTGGTCATCACGGATCTGACCAATACGGCGATGCCTCTGATCCGCTATAAAGTCGGCGACATCGGCAGGATTTTACAAGATGCATGTGCATGTGGTCGGAACACGAAACGGCTTGAGATTCTAGGCAGGGTGCAGGAGACATTGGTTCGCAGTGGCCATTGGGTAACGGCCTCTGAGATTGGCAACATCGCTTACTCGGATCGGGGCGTAAGCAATTTCCGGCTCGATCAGATCAGTACCAATCATTTCGAGTTGCAGATCGTACCTTCCTTTTTCGGTGTATCGCCTGATGTCGACTCGATTCGATCTCGAATGGAGGATTTGTTATCCGTCGGCGGCACCGAGCCAACGAAGATAACCCCCCGCATTTTGCCGTTCGTTCAGCCCGAGCCCAATGGCAAGTACTTAACTTGTCGATTACGACCTTCTGCTTGGGTACAATAGAGAATGAATACTTCGAATGTTTCGCGTTTGCTACCTGCGAGCTTAGCGGGCGACTTTCCAGCCTTAGCTCAGCCGACGCCTTCGGGAAAACCACTGGTTTATCTTGACAGTGCCGCGACGGCGCTTCGCCCCCGATCGGTGATTGATGCGGTTGTTGACGCGATGGTTACAAGGACAGGGGGAGTGCACCGATCGGTCAACTTTCTCGGGGACCGAGCAACCCAGGCCTATGAAGAGTCGCGCTTGATCGTAGCGCGCTGGATCGGAGGGCTTGAAAACGAGGTGGTATTTACACGGAACACGACAGATTCCTTGAACCTGATCGCTCAGGGATGGCCGGATCGCCGGAGGGTTTTGACATCCGCAACAGATCACCATTCGTCGTTGCTATCTTGGGGGGCATCGAGGACCACATCGATTCCACCTAGAATCGATGGTAGTGTCGATGAGTTGACGATTCTCAACGAATTGGCCCAGGGCGATGTGGCGATCGTGTGTCTGAGTCATGTATCGAATGTCACCGGTCATATGCCGAACATCGGTGCGATCGTCGAGCAAGCGCACCGTCACGGAGCCATTTTGGTTCTTGATGCGGCCCAATCAGCTCCGCATGGCCCGCTCGATACACAAGCCCTTGGGTGTGATTTCCTTGCTTTCAGCGGCCATAAACTCGGATCTCCGGCGGGAATTGGCGTGTTGTGGGGAAAGTCGGAGTGTTTAACGCGACTCGAGGTCGTCTCGAAAGGTGGGGGAATCATCCAGAGTCTCCGTGGAGGGGAGATCAAATACAAGGACGACCCATGGCGGTTGGAGCCTGGAACCCCTGCGATTGAATCCGTCATAGGATTGGCTGCAGCAGTAGATTATTTGCAAGAGTTGGACTTCGAAAGGCTCGCCGAGCATTTGAAATTCCTCCGGTCGTACGCAATTGAAAAGCTTTCGTCACTACCGAAAATTCGCATTCTGTCACCTGACGCTCAGGATTCGATGGGGCCTGTATCGTTTTACTTTGACGGTCTGCCATCGCACGTCATTGCACGTGGGCTGAGTGACTCCTATGGGGTTTGTATCCGCTCGGGCTTTCAATGTGCAGAGCCATTGCATCAGTTTTTGGGGATTGGCCCGACCCTTAGGCTGTCGTTTTTTGTCTACAATCAAGTTTCCGATATCGATTTTGCTATCGAGTCGATTCGCTCCTTGGTTTCTTTGAACGCTCGTTAGTTTTGAATACCCCGATTTACTGTCGAGTTGGCCAAGCCGACACCGCAAATTATGTACCGTAGGATTCAAAATATGAAAACGATGAATCGAAAAATCAGCATCGAATCCCTGGAAAGCCGTTTGGCTTTTGATGGATCATGGCAAAATGTTTTCCTGCCCAACGATGTCGATGGCTCGCAGGAAGTCTCCCCTTTGGATGTGCTTCAGATCATCAATGAACTCAATATCGCTGGCCCAAGAGATCTTTCGGGTCCTAGACCCCCAGACGAGCCCTATTGCGATGTCAACGGAGATCTGCGATTGGATCCGACCGACGTTTTGGCCGTCGTTGATTCGATCAATCGCACTCGGGTTGGGATGTTTGGGCAAGCGGCCCTTGATTCGGCTCGGGATCTGAATCGTAACGGAACGGTTCTTAGCCAGAGCGTCAGGCTTGCTGGCAAGACGGTTCCCTGGGCGTTTGTGGACTATGTCGACCCGCTATCGCTCGCCAAGATGCGAACTCAGGCAAATGATTCTGGGGATTTCGGAATATCGCTGGATTTGGTCCAAGGCGTTTACGATTTGCAGATAACGGTTATGGATGATCTGGGTCGAAAGCTACCGATGGTTTCACCCGTTCGGGTAGGAAACGTCGTCCATGAGTGGAACGCGGCTGTTTTGAATGTAATACGGGACTGGCGGGGTGTGACCGATGATCCCGTTCCAGGCACGCGATTTACGTCGGAACCTCCCAGGGTGGGTCGAAATATCGCGATGATCCAAGGAGCGATGTTCGATGCGATCAATGCCATCGACCGAACCTACGAATCCTTTTTGTATCAAGGGACAGCGAATCGAGTGGGCATCGATCCTCGAATCGCGGCTTCTTCTGCGGCCTATGATGTTGCAACCCACCTGTACCCTTCTTTTTCAAGCGTTTGGGATTCCACCTTGGCCGAATGCTTAGCCTCTGTGCCCGATGCTGGGCAATTGCACTCGAGCATGGAATTCGGTCAGGAGGTTGCGATGGCAGTGATTGCAGCTAGGGCCAACGACGGTTCGGATGCGAAGGTAGACTATGTGCCAGGCGACCAGCCGGGCGATTGGAACCGAACCCTTCCTGCTTTTCTGGCACCGCTTTTGCCGCAATGGCCACAGGTCATTCCTTTTGCGATGAGCTCGCCGAACCAGTTCCTTTCACCCCCTCCGCCGGCCTTGGACACTGAGGCTTACGCAATTGCGGTCGATCAGGTGATGAAATTAGGAAGCAGGAGCAACTCGACCCGGACTGCGGACCAGACCGATATTGCGAATTTCTGGGCAGATGGTGGTGGAACCTTCACGCCCCCTGGACATTGGAACCGAATCGGAGCAGATACCTCTTTGGCTAGCAATCAGAATTTGATCGAGTCGGCCAGAACCTTAGCGCTGCTGAATATTGCTTTGGCAGATGCGGGAATCAGTTGCTGGGATACGAAGTACGCGTATGGTTTATGGAGGCCGATCGATGCGATTCGCAAGGCGGACACCGACGGAAACGCGATGACTCTTCAGGATGCAAGCTGGTTGCCACTGCTAGTTACCCCTCCATTCCCGGCCTATACATCTGGTCACAGTACTTTTAGTGGTGCATCTGCAGAGATCCTTACGGCGATCTTTGGAGCAAGCTACTCTTTTACATCTCAAAAGGATGTTCCTACCAATACGGCTCAATTGCCCTACGATCCGTCCAAGAGGATCCTCAGAAGTTTCGGTGGTTTCTACCAAGCTGCAGAGGAGGCATCATGGAGTCGAGTCTACGGTGGCATTCACTTTCTTTTCGATGGAACCGAAGGGCTCGAAGCAGGCTATTCGATCGGTGCATTGGTGCATAGCACGATGCTTCGTCCGAAAACCTCCTAGTCAAGTCCAAGCGAAGGATCCTGCGGAATGGATCTTTGATGGCAGGATCCTTCGTTGGAAATAGCGATCAACAGTCGGGTTGGAACTAGCGGTATAGGACCGTTGCGTACCAGCCGTTTCGACCTTGTGCTACGCCGATTCCGATAGCGGTTCGTTGGCCCCAGTAGCAGCAGCGCGAGATCGCATGGTCGGCCGAGACGGTGGAGAATCCTACACCCTCGTACCTACCGCCGCCCATACTACCGCCGACGTGTCGACATCGTCCTTCGGAGGCTTGTTGTTGCGCTTTTTGCTTAGCGACACAGTGATCGCAGCCGATGGAATTCTCGCCAGCCCCAACCAGGACGCTCGAAAAACCTACGATGAAAATCCATGCTAATTTACGCATGATGATCTCTCCTTCGAATCGAGTAAAACTATCCTTTGAACCCGAGTCGACGCACAGACGTCTTGGGTTCGCTTGCTGAAAACTTCCGCTCGAAGTCCGATTTCGTCAACCGTCAAAAATTGTTCGCGCTGCCCCTATTGACACCTTAAGTCGTTGCGGAGATTGAGAATAAATACCCAAGGATTTCGACTGTTTAATATTTTTTGGGGATCAAGCAAGTCTTTTTAGGGCTTTTTATGTTTGCAAATAAGTTCAGGCTGGATTAAGATCTTCATTCCCGCTCAATTATCATCAACCTTAGTAGGAGATACATTTTGAAAAAAGGAACCAAGAGTTCTACTAGCACCTCTCAGATTGTGAGAGATTTCGCAGCGAACAATCCGACCTTGAAGGCTTCTGAGATCATCAGGGAATTGACTGCACAAGGCCATAAGGTATATCCTGCGTTGGTCAGCCAAGCGCTTCGTGGACCTGCGGATAAGAAGCCGGGCAAGAAGCGAGGACGCAAACCTGGTACCAAGAACAAGGTAGTTGCAGCGGCCAGAACGGCGAAGTCGCCTAAAGCAGCCCCAACAGATACAAGCTTCGGGAACCTAAAGGCCGCCGCGGATTTCATTCGATCGAGCGGATCGGCAGAGAGCGCTCTTCAAGCGATTCGCGACTACCAAAAGATCGCTGCATTGGTCAACGGCTAGATCGAGCCAGTGGAGTTCCTGTGGAGGTTCTAGCGAGCTGATTTGAATCGGCTCCCCAACCCCATCGGGCCTTTTGATACAATCAGAGCCAGGTTGCAATTCGCGATCTGGCTTTTTTCGTTTCTCTTGGTGTCGTTTTGTCCACATCTTGTCCTCGTCTTGTCGCCTCATCGTTGCTGATGATCGAAGTGAGTTCTTATGCGTATTCGACTTGTTGGTCTAGTTACCTCTGCCTTGATATTGTCTTGCTCTACGCTTCACGCACAGCAACCAGCACTTCAGCCAGCCCAGGATTCAAAAGTATTTCGGCCCGATCAGTCGGTCCTTGCGTCCCCAGCTCCCCAAGGAGCGATTGTCCTGCTCGATGCCAAGAGCCATCAGTTTTTGAGCATGAGCGGTGAGGGGATCGATTGGAAAAGGCAGGACGATGGACTCGTGGCGACCAAGAGTGAAAACCGCGTCAACCACATCGTCTCGCAATGGCACTTCCAGGATGCAGATATCCATGTGGAATTCACGGTCTCAGAACTGGCCGAGGGCAATAGCGGGATCTATATTCACGGCAACTACGAACTTCAAATCTTTAATTCGTTCGGTAAAAAGGAAATCACCGACCACGATCAAGGTGCCTTGTACGGGTTTTCCAAACCTTTGGTCAACGCATCGAAAGAGCCGGGTCAGTGGCAAGTCTATGACATTCGCTATCGGGCTCCTCGACGCGACGACAAGGGCAAGATCACCGAACCTGGAGAGGTTACAGCTTGGTTAAACGGCCAATTGGTCCAGGACCGGACGCGATTTGAGGAACCCAAGTCGGTTTATCATCCTTTCCGCTATGGGACCACCGATTACCTCAAGAAGATTGGCAAGCAGCAGCTAGCGACCAGCGTCGGTCCGGTCTTTCTTCAAGACCATGGCAGTCCGACACGTTTTCGAAATGTTTGGATTCTCCCCTTGGACGACAAAGCGATCCTCTATAAGAATTAGAGTCACAGGAAGAATTAGAGCCAAGAGCCTCCACTTACCCTCCAGAGAGACCCCATGCAGAACAAGAATCGCGTCAACGTCGGCCTCGTCGGAATTGGCTTTATGGGCTGGATCCATTCGCTGGCTTACCGGCGCTCGGAGCTTGCAGACCTGATCGCCTTTGCCAGCAAGGACCCCAAAAAGCGCGGAGGGGATTGGCGTGGAATCCAAGGGAACTTTGGGCCTCCTGGAGAGCAGATATCGCTGGAGGGTTTGGATGTCGCCGAGACGCTCGAAGCGTTGGTCAAGCTACCGCAGGTCGATGTCATCGACATTTGTCTCCCGCCGCATCTGCATGTCGATGCGGCTTGTTATGCGATGGAGCATGGCAAGGATGTGTTTATCGAAAAGCCGGTAGCTTTGACCCTTGAGGGTTGCCATCGGATCCAGGAGACCTCGCGCAAGACCGAGCAACTGGCTCTTGTCGCCCATGTCTTGCCTTACATGGGCCCTTTTGCTTACGCCACAGAGCTTGTCCGTTCAGGAGTATATGGTCCGGCGATCGGCGGTTATTTCAAACGGGTGATATCCGATCCGACATGGATTCCGGATTTTTATCATGCCGACAAAGTCGGAGGTCCGTTGGTCGATCTGCACGTCCATGATTTGCATTGGATTCAATTGCTCTTTGGCAAGCCCAAGTCGACGCATGCGGTGGGTCGATTGCACGGGAGCGTAGCGAAGTACGTGCACGTACTCTACGAGTTCGAATCGCCCGACATTGCCGTCAGCAGTTCCTCGGGGGTCATCGACGGGCCTGGGCGTCCGTTTACCCACGCTTTTGAACTGCACTTGCGCGATGCGACGGTTCACTTTGAGTTCGCAGCCCACAGCGACGCCGCAGAGAGCATGCCATTGAAAGTCATCACACGCGATGGCCAAGTGCTTCGTCCCGAGCTACCCGCAGCCGACGATATCGATGCCTTCGAGGCAGAGATCGGCGAGATGGCTCATAGCGTATTGAGTCGCCAGAGCGCACCGCGGCTGAGTCTTGATCACGCTGCCGGAGCGGTTGAATTGGCATTGGACATCCAAGCCCAGTTGATCGCATCGCACCGTTAAATAAAGCTAGATAAAGCTAAATAAAGCGTTACCGATGAAAAGATCAACCGGTGCGATCCTGACGATAGCAAGCTTCATGCGGGTCCTCGGTTGGCTCCTTGCGATCGCATTTGGTTTTATCGCGGGGGACAGGCTCTTTGCGCAAAGCGATTCGGCTCTGGGGTTAAAACGGTTGACCCAAGACCAATGGACCATCATCACCGACATGCCGATCGATCGGGAAATCGAGTCTTGGCCCAAGGTGCTCGATCAGGCGCTTTTGTCTTGGTGTCAGAAATGGTCGATCGACCCCGTGGAGGCCAGGAAATGGCCGCTGGTGATCCACTGGATCGGGGACCGGAAGCTTTTTGAGCAAGCCGGATTGCTTGAGGGAGTACCCCCCTTCGAGGACGGCTTACAGATCGCTGACAAGGTTTTCTTGCGTGAGCAGCCATCGGTCTATTACCGGCGCCATTTGTTGCTCCATGAGGCGACGCATTGGGTGATGTATCGGGCCTTTGGTGGGGGGGGCTCACCTTGGTTCATGGAGGGAATGGCTGAGATTGAGGGGACGCATCTGTGGAAGGATGACCAGTTGACCATGGGGATTATCCCGGGCGATGCGAGCTCGGTTCCCCATTGGGGGCGTTTCAAGCGTTTGGCGGAATCGACTGCGGCCAAGCGGATGCCAAGTATCAAGCAAATTCTCCGATACGGCAACGAGCGAGAGAACCGGATGGACCGTTATGTCTGGAGCTGGGCGGCTTGTATCTACCTTCGCAACCATCCTGTCTATGGGCCTTTGCTAGGGCGTGCGTCGGCAGCTCCTTTGGACTATTCGATGAAGCTCAGCGAGGAGTTCGAAAAATCGCTCTCCGCGCGTTGGGATTGGGTCGAGCGGGACTGGAAGCTTTTTGTTGACGACTTTGATTTTGGATATCAGCCCGAATCGAATCTCGTGGCGATCGAGGATGTTGCACAAGGCATCCGCGAATCTGGACTTAGCGAATTTACGCTCGATACGGATTGTGCCAAGGGCTGGCAATTGGCGAGGTGTTACTTGAAGGCAGGAGAGCAGGTGGAGATCCATGCGCAGGGGACTTACGTGGTCCGCTCGGCGAATCAGGAAGCTTGGGAAAGCTCCCCTGATGGGATCACTTACGAGTACCATCGACGAATGCCGCTTGGGAAATTGCTAGGTGGCTTTGTCAGTACCGACACATCGGCACCGCTGGAGGTCTTTGGGGTAGGCAAGCAGGCGGTGTACGAAGCGCAACGCGATGGGTGGTTGCTCTTTCGGGTCAATGAGCCGGTCGGTCAGCGGCTCGACAATTCCGGGACGCTCCAGGTCCGCGGGAGGATCACTAGCAGTCGACCACGTTGACGGCCAATCCACCAAGGGATGTTTCTTTGTATTTCGATTGCATATCGACGCCGGTTTGTCGCATGGTTTCGATGACTCGATCCAGGGAGACGAAGTGTTTGCCATCTCCGTAGAGGACTGCAAGTCTCGCGGCGTTGATGGCTTTGGTCGCACCCATGGTGTTGCGTTCGATGCAGGGGACTTGGACGAGTCCGGCGATCGGATCGCAGGTCAATCCGAGGTTGTGTTCCATGCCGATTTCGGCGGCGTTTTCGATCTGGTCGATGGTTCCGCCCATGCATGCGGCGAGTCCGGCAGCGGCCATGGAGCAAGCCACACCGACCTCACCTTGGCAACCCATTTCGGCGGCCGAGAGCGAGGCGTTTCTTTTATAGAGCATGCCGATGGCGCCAGCGGTTTTGAGGAACCGATGGACACCTTCTTTGTCCGAGATGGTGCGATCGAAATCTGGGTGTCCTGGGTCTGGGACGAGGTAGACGTAGTAGCCTAGGACCGCGGGGATGACCCCTGCGGCGCCGTTGGTCGGAGCGGTGACGACTTGGCCACCGGCTGCGTTTTCTTCGTTGACGGCCAGGGCAAAGAGGCTGACCCAATCGAGTTGTTGGAGGGGGTCTTTGAGTTTTTCTTGGGCGTGTTGTTCGAGCCATTGGCTCGGGAGCAGTGGGGTGCCGCCGGTGAGTTTTTGGTAGATCCCCGGTGCACGGCGTCGGATATGGAGCGAGCCCGGGAGGATACCTGGGCTCATGCAGCCTCGGTCGATGCAGGCGGCCATGACGGCCCAGAGTCGGTCGAGTTGTTCTGCGATGGCATCGGGGCTGCGGTGGACTTGTTCATTCCCGTCGATGATTTGATCGATACGGCAGTTGCTATCCCTGGCCATTTGGATCAATTCGGCAGCGGTCGTAAATGGAAAGGGTTCTGCTTGGGGGGTATCGTTGGGGGTCTTGGACAGGGATTCTTTGAGCGAGGCGAGTTCTTTTTCGTCGTAGACGAAACCACCGCCGGTCGAGTAGTACCTTTTTGAGAAGAGGACTTGGTTGTGTGTATCGAGGACCGAGAATTGGATCGCGTTGGGGTGGGCCGGTAGGGTCTCGTTGCGCAACCAGATCAGGTCCCGTTTTTCGTCGAAGGGGATCGATTTTTTTCCTGCCAGTTCGATGCATTGATTGGCGCGAAGCGACTCGACGGTCTGCTGGAGTATGTTCGGTTCGGTTCGATCCGGCAGGCAGCCGGCCAATCCGCAGAAGATCGCCGTATCGGTTGCATGACCGAGTCCGGTCAGTGCCAGTGAGCCATAGAGTTCTATGCGGATGCGGGTGCAGCAGCGGGCGATTTCGGGTTGCTCGGTGACTTCATGGGCAAAGCGGTAAGCGGCGATCATCGGGCCGACGGTGTGGGAGCTCGATGGTCCGACTCCGACTTTGAACAGTTCGAAAACGCTGATCATGGGCAATTGCAATCTTGGGTTGGTTCGTTTAGATGATCTTCGATTAGATGATATCGATAGGGGATTTGCTCAGCTGGAAGCTTCTGATTTCGCCGCTATCGAAGGAGATGCGGGCCATGCGTTTAGGGCCGAAGCCGTCGACCGACAAGATATTTCCAAGGCCATAGCGTGGGTGGGAGATTCGGCATCCGTTTTCAAAGCGGTCGACTGGGGTTCCGGCTAGGGTGATCGAGGCTCCGATGCTCGAGCCGGTTTTGATTTTTGGGATGGCTTGATAGGGTTCGGTGGTTGGTTCCTGGGAGTATTCATCCGGGTCGACTCTTGAGGGGATGACCCGTTTGGTTGAGTTTTTCGAGGAGCTTTTGGAGGTGAGCTTGGGGTGTTCTTCGTCCGACGGGACGTCTTGATTCCAATCCTCGGAGAAATCGGAGGGCTCGTCGGCCCAGTCGTCGGAGTCGGAGAAGTCTGGGTCTCGGTGATCCGACCAGGATATGTCTCTGGGGTTTGCTCCGGTGTGGTCGACCATCGACATTTCAGCTCTGGGGAGTTCCATCAGGAACTGGCTCGGGCAGCTCATCCGGCTACTGCTGAAGCCACGGCTTGCCGCAGTGCTCAATTGGAGGTTTCGTTTAGCGCGGGTGATTCCGACGAAAAACAGGCGGCGTTCCTCTTCGAGTTGGGCCGGATCGTCCTTGCTTCGGACGTGCGGCAGGACGTCTTGTTCGACGGCGGCAAGATAGACGTGATCGAATTCGAGACCTTTGGCCGAATGGAGGGTCATGAGGGTGACACGGTTCTCGTCGGTGATGTTGTCGGTATCGCTCGCGAGGCTGATCTCTTCGAGGAATTGTTGGAGTCCTCCACCTTGGCCCAGCAGTGCGTCTTTGTCTTGAGCATCCGAGAGCAGTTCGCCGACGTTTTCCTTGACGCTCTCGTCGGGGGCTTCGGATTTTTTCCCGGCTAGGTATTCGATGTAGTTGGTCGCTTCGAGAAGGTGGGTAAGCATCGCGACGATCGACTCGCCCGAGAGGTGTACGAGTTTTTCGTAGATCGAAAGAAATTCGCGGGCACCCGACTGGGCCTTTTTGCTCAGGAGTCCATGGTCGATGGCTGCCCGCAGGGCGACGAGCATAGGGATATCGCGAGAGCGAGCCAGTTCGGTGACTTGGCGGAGGGATTTATCCCCGAGTCCTCGTGGGGGAAGGTTGACGACCCGTTTGAAGGAGACATCGTCTTCGGGGTTGTTGACCAGTCGCAAGTAGGCGATGAGGTCACGGATTTCCTGCCGTTGGTAGAATCGGAATCCGCCGATGAGTTGGTAGGTGATACGGCGTCGCATCAGGGATTGTTCAAAGAGACGCGAGTGCGCGTTGGTGCGGTAGAGGATTGCGAAATCTTTTGGTTTGGCGGTCTGTTCGATCAGATGCTTGGCGATCTGATCGGCGATGTTTTCGGATTCATCTTTGGCCGATGCGTAGGAGCACAAGCGGACCTTGGCGCCATCCGGGCAGGTCGGGATGAGCATCTTGGCCTTGCGGTGGACATTGCAAGCGATCAGTTGGTCGGCGAGCGAGAGGATTTGTGGCGTGCTGCGGTAGTTTTCTTGGAGTCGCACGATGGCCAGTTCGGGGTAATCCCTTTCGAAGTTCAGGATGTTTGCGATATCGGCCCCGCGCCATCCGTAGATGGATTGGTCCGGGTCGCCGGTGACGTTGATGTTGGGGTGGTCGAGCGCCAGGCCCCGAACGATCATGTACTGAGCCAAGTTGGTGTCTTGATATTCGTCGACCAGGACGTAGCGGTGTTTGGAGTCAAGATCGGCGCGAAGGTCCTCGTTGGTCCTGAGGATTGTCGCGGTGTGCATGAGCAGATCGTCGAAGTCCACGGCGTTGTTTCTGAGCAGATACTTCTGGTAGACCGGATAGACTTTGCGGACGGCGATTTCGACGGCGTTTCGGGCTTGCTGTTGGAGCATTTCCGGCGTGATCGCTCGGTTTTTGAGATTGCTGATTCCTTTGGCGATGTCGGCGAACTTCAGGTGGGTCAGTGAGACTTCGCTCTGGGAGATGGCCTCTTCGAGAGCTTTTTTGGAATCATCGACATCGAAGATCGTGTAGTTGTCTTTGAGTCCAACGAAGTTGCCGTAGTGTCGGAGGAACCGAGCGCAGTAGCCGTGGAAGGTCCCCATCCAGATGGGGTTATCGCCGACGATTTTCTCGACCCGATGCTTCATCTCTTTGGCCGCTTTGTTGGTGAACGTCAGGGCCAAAATCGAATAGGGCGAGATTCCTTGCTCGAGAAGGTAGGCGATGCGGTGGGTCACAACACGTGTTTTTCCGGTTCCAGGTCCGGCCAGGGTCAGCAAGGGGCCTTCGACGTGTGTGACGGCTTGGTGCTGCGATTCGTTCAATCCATCCAAGATCTGATTCATGCAGTAACAAAGCCTCCTGCGGTGATCCAAAGCGGCCCGAAGGGGCCGGGTCGCTATCGACGTGACATTTCGTGCATTATCCGCTAGGGGAAGGATTCTTCCAAGTGCTGGGCGGATTTACGGCAAATTCGCTTGACCGTTCCCCTAAGATGTCCAAGGAGTGATAGTAGGTCAAACCGCGAAGCTTTTTGGACATTTTTGATGACGCAGCACGAATCGATCGCATCGGATTTAAAAAACCACCCCAAAACTCTCAGCGAGCTGATCGCAAGCGGCTGGCGTTCTCGCAGCGTCAAAGAGGAAATGCGGGAGAATTTCCTTCGGTCTTTGGAGTCTTCCGAGGAGCTTTATCCCGGGATTATCGGTTATCAAGACACTGTTTTGCCCGAGCTGAACATCGCTCTTTTGGCCGGCCATGACTTGCTATTCCTCGGTGAAAAAGGGCAGGCCAAAAGTCGTCTGATGCGGACCTTGGTCCGTTTCCTCGATGAATATGTCCCCTATCTGGACATCCCCGAAGTCCCTGTCCATGAGGATCCCTTGCGCCCGATCACCCAACAGGCCAAGGAGTTCCTCAAGACGCATTCACCCGAAGAGACTCCGATCGCTTGGTGGCATCGCCAGGATCGGTATGTCGAGAGGCTTGCCCCGGGAACAAAGTTCGCAGACATCATCGGAGAGATCGACCCGTCGAAGCTCACCGGCGGGGTGAGCATGAGCTCCGAGTCTGCCTTGCACTTTGGTCTGATTCCTCGAATGCACCGTGGGATCTTTGCGATGAATGAGCTTCCCGAACTCGATGAACTCGTTCAAGTCGGATTGTTCAACATTCTCGAAGAGCGGGATGTGCAGATCCGTGGATACCCCATCCGCTTCGATTTGGATATCTTCATTCTTTTCTCGGCCAACCCGAGCACCTACAACCGCAGCGGCAAAGTCATCCCGCAGCTTAAAGACCGGATCGGTTCGCTGATTCAGACCCATTACCCTAAGGATCGCGAGCAGGGGATTGAGATTCTCCTGCAAGAGGCGGGTACCGATTTGGGTGGCAAGTACCCTGTGCAGATACCTTATTTTATGATGGAGATCATCGAAGAGATCACCTCCCAAGCCCGAGCAAGCAAGTATGTCGACCAAGCCTCCGGGGTATCGGCACGATTCTCTCTTGCGAATTTTCGCACCATGATCGCGTCGGCGCGCCATCGGGCGGTGATCCTCAAGGAACCGCTCGCCGTTCCCCGCATCAGCGATCTTGGCCATTTGGCAACCTCATCGCTTGGCAAATTGGAGTTGGACTTGATGGGTTCGCATCAAATGTCCGAGCGCAAGGTCCTCGATGCGCTCATCGCCAGCGCCATCAAAGTGGTCTTTGAGAAATACGTGCAGGAGTATGGGCTGGCGCAGATCTCCGAGATCTTCAGCAAAGGGGTGCGCATCGAGGTCGGGGATCTGCTGCCTAGCGAGGCTTATGCAGAGCGGCTCAAGCATGTGCCACCGGTCTGGGATACCGCGTTTGAGGTCAACGCATCGGAGCACCCGGCCATCCGAGCCTCCTGCGTTGAGTTTGTCCTCTCGGGCCTTTACGCGATGGACAAGATCAGCCGCGCTAGCAAGCATGGGAAGGTCCAGTACGAGACCTAGGCCAATCTTCGGAGATCGAACTATTCGTCGCTCGGAGCGTTGGTCTTCGAAGCCTTAGGCTTGAAGTTCATCGAGCTTGTCAGCCATTTCGAGGCCGAGATTCGAAGCTTGTCCTGCTGCTTGGCGATCGATTGATTCATCTTTACAACGAGCTTTTCTCGGTACTCAGCGAGCTTTCGATCGAGGATATCCTCGATTCCTTCCCCGATCCATTCGGCCGCTTGACCGTGGATCTGACTGATCTCGTGCATCTGGAAATCCAATAACTCGATCGATGCGTCGAGGACCTTGGGCCGAAACTCCACATCCGGCGGGAACGAGATCGGCAGCAATTGAATATCGACTTGGCAGTCGACTTTCATACGGACCGTCGCATCGGCTTTCGCCGAGAGGCTTATCAATTGCACATCGCGAGCGAATTGGTTGACCCGACCGAAGAGTCTCAATGGAGCCACAACCCAGACGCTTGTCGTGAATCGTTTGCCGTCGGGCGTGACGTCGAACTTCTTGACCTCCACCTGAAGTTCCTTGGCCGGATCTACAAATTCGATCAGGTAGCGAGACCAAGTCCCATCGTTGGCCATCTTCCATCGCTGTTTGGTATCCAGGCGAAGTCCGTCGAGCTTCATATCGACGCCGTCCCAGACCCGTCGTTGCTTGCCCCACTTGCGAGTGTCCTCGACGTTTTCGGGCAAGTTCATCAGGCATAGCCAGCGGACCCATTGGCTTAACTCCTTGAGTTCGCTGGCCGTTGGACTTGCGATCGGGCTTGGCTCAAGGTGGTCGACCTCCTCGAGGGTCTTGGGCAGATCGAGTTTGCGAGGCGTCAGGATTGGGTCTGTCGTCGGCTGCATATCGACGCGTTGGCAGGAAGCTTGGGGGCACAGAGCAAGGACGATGCAACCGGCCAGAGCCAGCGCCCAGGAGTTTGCAAGAACGCGAGATTGCAGATGCAGCATGATGAACCAAATTCCAGCCTAAAAATCGACTATAATCCACCGTTCGATGGTCATTGTATCTTCGTCCTAGCTCCGAAGGGAACTTGTGGACAGATGCAAACTTCCGTGCTCCTCGATCCCCGCATGGCTTGGATGATGAACAACAATTATTTGCTAGCAATTTTTATCTTCTTTGGCTCGGTCACTTGGGAGCTGGGTGCAGAGGTTCGGGCACAGGAGGTGGCTTATTCGCAGGAGCGAGTCGAGCAGTTGGTCAAGGAGGCCGTATCGCGGGGGGATTCGCAGCGGGGGTTGCAGGCTTTTACCCGCGCGAATTTGGCTTGTTTTTCATGCCATAGGATCGGCAGTGCAGGGGGAATCATCGGTCCGGAGTTGACTCAGATTGGCAAGCAGCGTTCGGGAGTGGAATTGGCTGAGAGTTTGCTTTGGCCCAATCGTCGCCAGGAGCCTGCTTACCAGGCTTATAAGATTCAGACGGACGATTCGCAGGTATGGACTGGGTATGTCGTGTCGCTTGAGTCCTCGCCGTTGGTTTTTGTGGATCCTGCGACGCGCAAGGAGCGTTCGGTGGAACGCGAGACGATCGAGCAGATTGCTCCGAGTGGCTCGCTGATGCCTGCGGGTCTATTCGAGACGTTGCCGTTGGGGCAGCAGGCCGATTTGCTTCGATTTCTCATGGGTTTGGGGAACGACCCGATCGATCTTGCGAGTCTCGAGGCTCAGATACGATCGGCCAGTACCCATGAGCCGTCGAAGTTTGCTTGGACCACTGCGCCTTTGGTTGCTGAGAACTATCCGAATCACAAGGAGCATGTGAATCGGGATCGAGTCTATGACTGGTATACCAAGCAAGCGATGCATTTTGCGGCCATGAAGAACAGGCCGGCATGGGTCGAGCCATTTCCGGGGTTGGACGGGGGCAAGTTTGGGCATTGGGGCAATCAGAAAGAGGAGACATGGAAGGGTGACGAGTGGAACCAAGTGGACCTAGGTTCGATGCAGAGCAACGTTTTGGTCGGCCAGGCCAAAGCGGTGCCGCGGACGGTTGCGATTCGCATCGTTGGGGACAAAGAGGCATCGGCCTGCTTCAACACCGACACGTTGGCTTACGAGGCCGTTTGGACTGGCGGCTTTGTTCGATTCACGGATGTAAGGCATGGATACATCGACGGATTTAGGATCGAGGGGACCAAGCAGGAGCTTGGGGATTGGGCTGGTTCTTTCCGGCAGTTGGTCCCGGGGGCCCAGGGGGCTCGTTATCGGGGCATTTATCGCAGTGGCAAGGAGGTGATTTTCGCTATTGAGCATCAGGGTAAGGTGTACTTGGATCATCTGGGCTTGGATGCCGATGGGGGATGGAAGCGAACGATCGCGCCGGCTCAAGAGCATCCGAAAAAAGATGTTCTTTTAGGCGGAAAGCCCCAATGGCCGGAGACGTTTCAGACGCCGATTCGACTTGGTAAGGGGGGGGCCGGCTATGTGGTCGACACGATCGAACTGCCGACGGACAATCCGTGGAACACGTTGATCGCTGCGGGCGCCCATGCCTTCATGAGTGATGGCCGGGGGGTGGTCGTGAGCATGCAGGGGGACGTGTGGATGGTATCGGGGCTCGATACCGAGCAAGCCACATGGAAGCGGATTGCGGCCGGGATGCATCATCTTTTGGGAGTCGTTGTCCACGAGGACAAAATCTACACCTTGGGGCGCAATCAGATCAGTCGTTTGCATGACCTCGATGGCGATGACGAGATCGATTTTTACGAGTGTTTCTCGAACGCTTATACCACCTCGGCATCCGGGCATGATTACCTGTGCGGATTGGAACGCGATGCAGACGGGTACTTTTATTTTGCTTCGGGCAATGAGGGGCTCGTGCGGATCAGTCCAGAGGGTCTCAAGGCGAGTGTGATCGCAACGGGCTTTAGAAACCCCGATGGCGTTGGGTTGCTCGACGATGGCAGTTTAACGGTCCCATGCTCGGAGGGAGATTGGACTCCGACATCGATGATCTGTTTGGTCCCATCTCGTGAGTCGGTCGATGCGTCGTCTCGTTACGCGGACGATCCGCCTCCGTTTTACGGGTATCGAGGGCCAAGACCCAATCAGAAGATTGAATTGCCGATGCTCTATCTTCCGCGTGGGATCGACAATTCCAGCGGTGGACAGGTGCAGGTGCACAGTTCGACGATCGGTCCTCTCGACGGTCAGATTGTCCACACGTCGTTTGGAACCGGAACGATGCATCTTTTGCTTCGGGACCGGGTTGGCACGCAGTGGCAAGGTGCCTTTAGTCCATTGCCAGGAGACTTCCGCTCCGGGGTGCATCGAGCGCGGGTCCGTCCGCAGGACGGATGGATTTACGCCACGGGAATGCATGGCTGGGGGACTTACACTCCCGCCGCAGGATGCTTCGAGCGGCTTCGCTATACGGGTAACCCTGTGGTTTTGCCAACGGGTTTCCATGTCCATGAGAACGGGGTGCGTGTCGATTTTTCGGGCGCCATCGACGCGGCGACGGCCCACGATGCGAGCAAGCAATTTGCGCAGGCTTGGAATTACCGATACTCCCCTGCTTATGGGTCTCGCGAGTACTCGGTCATGCATCAAGGGGCGATGGGGCACGATGTGCTCGATATCCGCTCGGTGATTGTTTCGGAGGATTCCAAGAGTCTGTTTCTTGAGATTCCCGATTTGCAGCTTTGCAGCCAACTGCATTTGCTTTTGCACATTGGAATGGCCCGTCCCTGCGAGCTCTTTGCAACCGTCAATGCGATGGATATAGCTTATGAGTCCCCCAAGCTTGTGGCTCGCGATGCGATCGCCAAGAAGTTGCCCCATCCGATGTTGCAGGATCTCGATTGGTTGACCAAAAGGGTGGCCAATCCATGGCAAAAGAAGCTCGACGGAGCCCGAGAGATCGAGATTCAAGCGATGGACAACTTGCAATTTTCCGTCAAGAGATTGCAAGCCAAGCCTGGGGAGATCCTGAAATTGAAGTTCATCAATCCCGATGTGGTTCCGCACAACTGGGCATTGATCCAACCCGATACACTCGATAGGGTAGGGGACCTTGCCAACCGGCTGATCGGTTCTCCGGACGCTTATCTCAAGCAGTATGTGCCGGAGTCCGATGCGGTGATCTGTTATACCGATATCATCGAGCCGGGTGCGGAGTCTGCAATTTACTTCCGGGTACCAGACAAGCCCGGCCGGTACCCGTACCTGTGCACGTTCCCTGGGCACTGGATGGTCATGAATGGAATCCTAGAGGTCGGGTTATAGAAAGGCTGTTGACTGAATCGATGAATGATCAAACCCAGGCCCCGCAGGGCCTTAGCCCTTATGTTTCCGTCCGATGGCAAGGAGATACGCTTGGGCAACTCGAGCTCTTGGACCAAACGATTTTGCCTGACCGTGTGGAGATGGTGCCGATTCGAAGCGTTCAGGAGGCCCACGAGGCGATCGTCGCTCTGAGGGTTCGAGGGGCTCCGGCCATCGGTATCGCAGCAGCTTATGCGGTCGTCACAGGGATGCAGTCCTTGGTGAGTCGTCGGGCCTCGATCGGCGAGTCTCTCGAGCATGCAAAGTCGCTTTGCGATTACTTGGCGACAAGTCGTCCGACGGCGGTGAATTTATTCTGGGCGTTGGACCGCATGCGACGGATCATCGATCGCAACAGCAATCTGGCTTCGGCTCTTGAGCTTTCCAATCAGCTTTTGCGTGAAGCCCGGCAGATTCATGACGAGGATCGACGGATGTGCCATGCGATCGGCGAGTATGGAGCATCGTTGTTTGAACATGGCAGTGGGATTCTTACGCACTGCAATACCGGAGGTTTGGCCACTTCGGAGTTTGGGACCGCCTTGGCGGCGATCTTGACGGCGCACTATCAGGGCAAAGAGATCGAGGTCTATGCCGATGAGACGAGGCCATTGTTGCAAGGAGCTCGCTTGACGATGTGGGAGTTGCAGCAACATAGCGTTCCGAGCACGTTGATTTGCGATTCGATGGCCGCGCAGGTGATGCGTGAGGGCAAGATTCAGTATGTGATTGTTGGGGCCGACCGGATTACAGCGCGTGGGGATACGGCCAATAAAATCGGAACGTATGGATTGGCTGTATTGGCGAAGCATCATGGAATTCCGTTTTTTGTCGCCGCGCCGTCGAGCACCTTCGATCTATCGATTCTCGACGGGGCGGACATTCCGATCGAGCAGCGCAAACCCGAGGAAATCACCTTGGCCTTCGGAAAGAGGACCGCACCTGAGAATGTAAGCGTCTACAATCCGGCCTTCGATGTCACACCGGCCGAGCTCATCAGTGCGATCGTCACCGAGGTTGGAATCATTCATCCGGTCGACGAGCAACACGTCCGGGGGATTGTCAGGCGGTGAATAATAACCGGCGAGCCTGTCCTTTAAACCAACTTGCTCGGCAGTGCCTAAACGAATCCCTTACATCAAACTCACCATGACGAATCGACCCTCTACACCGTTTTTCGCCTCGGATCGCCAAGCGATGCTCTTGGCCAATGGTTTGTCCATCGCGATCCCTTTGGTGGTTGCGTTATTGTTGGCCATACCGACAAAATTTGATTTGGGGAGTTGGACCAAGCAATTGCCGCACTGCATCGGCGCGATCAACATGGTCACGAGTGCGGTTTTGGTTATCGGTTGGATTTGCATTCGAGCGGGGAATGTGGCGATGCATCGCAGCGCAATGCTCACGGCCTTTGGGCTCGGAGCGGGTTTTTTGGTTTGCTATGTTCTGTATCATTTGACGAACCCATCGACGAAGTTTGGGGGCGAGGGTTGGATAAAGGCCGTTTATTATTTCGTCCTTCTGTCGCACATTCTCTTGTCTTTGGTGGTTTTGCCGCTGGTGCTCCGAGCCTTGTGGTTTGCCCTTCTGAAACGGTTTGATCAGCATCGTAGGATTGCCAAGTTCGCCTATCCGATCTGGCTATACGTCTCGATCACTGGTGTGATCGCATATTGGATGATATCGCCTTACTATCAGCATTGATGGTCGGATATTTGGTAGAGCCATTGTCCCCAATGGCTCTACCCGACGCGCAAGCGTCGGTTTCTTTCATGGTAGAGCCATTGTCCCCAATGGCTCTACCCGACGCGCAAGCGTCGGTTTCTTTCATGGTAGAGCCATTGTCCCCAATGGCTCTACCCGACGCAAAAGCGTCGGCGTCTTCGGTTCTGCGGCTGTTTTGTCTTACTGGTTGCGGTGCCTTCGAGGCGCTGATCGATTGGGGACAATCGATCTACCATTTCCGCTCGACGCGCAAGCGTCGGCGTCTTTCATGGTAGAGCCATTGTCCCCAATGGCTCTACCCGACGCAAAAGCGTCGGCGTCTTCGGTTTGCGGCTGTTTTGTCTTTCTGGTTACGGTGACTTCGAGGCGCTGATCGATTGGGGACAATCGATCTACCATTTCCGCTCGACGTGCAACCGGAGAGTTTTGTGGTTTTTTAAAAAGTCACATCGAATCCAAATGTTGGCGAGCGATACGAAAAGGATTAAGATGAAGCGGTCGATTTCAGCTTAGAAATTCGGAGCGGAAGCCTTGAGCGCAAAGAAATCCATTCGGTCCAAATCTCAGCCGGAAAGCTCCAAGGTTTTTCTAAGTAAAGAGGAGCGGATAAGTCTCTACACCCAGTCGAATCAACTCCCAAAGTCTTTGAGGGAGAAGCTCAATTATCTGGAGCACCCTACCAGTTTTGATGATCCTTTTCTTCTGGATCCGATTTCAGAGGGTCGTTCGATCGACACCATCCGAGCCCCTTGGGAGCCCAATTTGTCCGACGGACCGACGAGCTCTCGATTCGCAGTGGTCGATTACGACAACGATGCGGAAACCATCGAACCACCCGCGCAATGGCAGGATGAGCGCAGGCGATTTCAAGCCCAGAGCGATCTTCAGAGGGACCAAGTTAGCATTTGGGCATTGCTAGGGCGGGCTCTGGAGATGTTTCAGCATGGCAATGCGCTCGGCAGAGTGATTCCATGGGCCTTTGAGGGAAGCCGACTGATTCTTGTCCCCCACGCAGGTTATGATCAGAACGCTTACTATGATCGTCAGAGCAAGTCGCTGCAGTTCTATTACTACGAGAATGCTCAGGGCCAGATCGAATACACTTGCCGATCGATCCATATTGTCGCGCATGAATTCGGTCATGCATTGCTCGATGGGATTCGCCCTCGACTCTATGCGAGTCCCTCCGTCGAATCGAACGCCTTCCACGAGTTCTTTGGGGACCTGAGCGCACTGATTGTTTGCCTCCAGGACAAGGAACTCCGGCAGCAGTCTGCCGAGGCGAGCGAAGGTGAGTTCCAGAACGCTACGGATTTTCAGCAATTGGCTCAGAGGTTTGGTCAAGCGCTTGCCGGACGCCCGTATCTGCGTTCCTTTAAGAATCAGCAGACGATGAAAAGCATGGGTGGAACGACAAGCCATCACGATTTGTCCGAGGTTCTTTCCGGCGCGATCTTCGATATCCTCACCGGCATGGGTAAGAAATGGAACGGCAGCAAAAACACAAAGAGTCGAACGCCCCGTCAGGTTTTTTGGAACGCGACCAATACGCTACGTCGACTCACTCTCCAATCGCTTGATTTGCTCCCACCGGTCGACATCAGTTTCCGCGATTATGCGTTCGCCATCTGCCGATGGCACCAGCAGTGCGATCCTGCGGACAACAACCAATGGATATCGGTCATCTCCCAATCCTTCAAAGATCGAGGGATTTTTGACTTGCTTGATGTTCAATCACTCAAACACTCGGATCGTTTGATTCTAGAGAATGGCTACGGCGAAGAGGGCCCTGAGGCCCCGCATGAGGCCATCGAGCGAGCTAGAAATTTCGAACGCCTGATGTATCGCCCGCGTCGGCTAACGATCCGTCGCAGTATCGAGCAAATCAAAAGGTCTCCCGAGTCGGCTTACCGACTCCTGGACGACAACCGCCAGGAGCTACTGATTCCATTGAACTGCGATTTTACGGTGATCGATCTTTACGAAACGGACAAACTCGATGAGAGCAACCGGCCCTTAGGTAAGCAGTTCGTCTTGCAGTATTTTTGGAGTGAAGATGTCGAACTCCTTGGCGAGCGGTTCGGACAATACCAGTCGATGCAAACGGCGATGCTCTGCGGGGGAACCTTGGTGTTTGACCACTCAGGGAACATTCTCAGTTGGTCGGCCAAACCAGGCTCGCGCCCTTATTCAGATCGGCCGCTCGGCAACATGAGCAAAGCGGATTCAGGGAGTATAGAGAGTCCACCGAGTGAGGAGAGCAAACGGAGTATCGATCGACTCTGGCGCGCGGCGATCGAGTCGGGTCAAGTCCGACGCGAGAGGTTCCTTGACGATCTTGCGATCCAAATCGCGCAAGGGGAAATCGGAAGTGTCGTCGGCACGGACTTTGGGATACTCGGGCGGGGTATTCCGCCATTGATCGCCCTGTCGATGCCCGATGGATCGATCCGTTTTGAGCGCACTCCCCACGGTCACTTTGCGGGTCGGAATCATGGAGATCTTGACCACGACACAGACTCCCTCGGAGAGCGTCCATGGAATCTAAGCTACTAGTCCGCGCTTACAATGTCGGTTTTGGTGATTGCATCTATGTTCGGATCCCGAGTCGACATGGGGGGTTCCATATCCTGATCGATTGCGGGACCTTGGGTAGCATCAAGCTCTTGAGGCAGGCGATCGAGCATCTCAAGAGCGAGCTTCCGGATTCAGACATGCCTGGCAAAAAGAGGCTTGATCTGATCGTCGCGACCCATCGTCACGCCGACCATTTGAAGGGGTTCGAGGCCGCTTGGTTCGAGGACATCCAAGTCCGAAATATTTGGATCAGCGTTGGCATGGACCCTGCTCACCCGCAGGCCAAGAAAGTGCGGCAAGTTCGGTCCTTGGCGCAGGTGAGTATGGGCAAGCTATTAGCGAGCAGCAAGCGACTCCGAGGGGATGTTGCGCAGCTTGCTTCGTTCTTTTCCGCAACGAACGAAAACGCCGAAAAGTTGATCCTCGAAACGTTGCCGAAAAAAAACAAGATTGAGCCCAAGTTCGTTCATAGCGGAATGAATGCCAAAGAGTTGGGTTTGGAGAACCTGCCCGCTGGAACGTCGATCGACGTATTGGGTCCCGAGAGGGACATCGACCATTATTATCTTGGCAAGCAGGCTGACGGGTTACTTCAGAGGTTTTCGTCGGGGGCTGCCGAAGCTCGATCTGCCGAAGCTCGATCTACAGGTTTACAGGCCGATCCCACTGACCCTAAAGCGCCCATCCCTAAGAACATCAGCCGTGGAGATTTCGAGAAACTCCGTTCTCGCATGGAGTCCAACGGATTGGAATTCGCAAGATTGGAGTCTTCGATCCAGAACAATTTGAGCGTGGTCTTGATGATCACTTGGCGCAAGCGCAGGCTCCTGTTTGTGGGGGATGCGGAGTGGAACGGCGAATACGCAGAGGGTAAGCGAAATGGGAGCTGGAATGTGATGTGGGAGATGCACTACAAAAAGCATCTGTCCGAGCCGATCGATTTTCTCAAGGTTGGGCATCACGGAAGCGCCAACTCGACCCCTTGGATCATGGACGAGGCGAAGCGAAAGAAATCTCAAGCGAACGACGGCATCGGGAGTCTTTTGGATACTTTGCTCCCTGTTCCCAAACGAGGAAAACCCAAGGCCAGCGCCATCCTCTCGACCGAGCGGCGTCGCGAGGAGACGATTCCCGACGGAAGGCTGTTGCTCGAGCTCGGAAGACGCCTCGGTAGCGTTCGCAACTACGCCCAGAGCCTGCAGGACCTGGGGATCGATCCGAGCACAATTTGGGTGAGGAATGCAAAGTCATCCGAGGATCTCTACAGGGATCGCGAGAAGCCTTATTTGTCCAGTCCGCAGCCATTGCGAACCGATCTTGAAGCCGAGCTATCGGAAGATGGGCAGCGGTACATCGAGATGGAGTTTGAACCGGGCGACCGATAGGCTTCGTGTTGTATTGCAAGGCTTAGAGAAACGGAACAACAGACTATGAAGCGAATTGTCCTTTGTGCCGATGGGACGTGGAATAACCGAGATCATTTGATCGATACAAAGACGAACCGACGTCACCCTACGAACGTCACCAAGCTAGCCAGGGCCATCTTGCCTACGGCCAGCGATGGAACCCATCAGGTGGTTTACTATTTGGAGGGGTTGGGGATCAAAGAGCAAGACGAAGGATTTTCGAGATACTATCTCAATGCGGCGACCGGGCATGGGCTCAAGGCCAATGTAAGGAATTTGTACCGGTTCTTGTTGTACAACTATTCGCCAGGCGATGCGCTTTATTTTTTTGGGTTCAGTCGTGGCGCTTACACCGTCAGAACCTTAGCCGGGTTCATGAACTATGCCGGCCTGGTGCCGAAAGATTCGGATTATTTTGTGCCGGAGTTGTACCGTTGTTACGACTTTCGCGTCCAGGAGGGGAGTTTGGAATGGAATCGGGTTTTCAGCAAAGTCGGCCAGCTTGGCCCCTGTCCCGAGATCCAGATGATTGGCGCTTGGGATACGGTAGGCGCGTTGCAAGATGCTGCGCATCACGATGTTGGGCTCAACGATTCGATCAAGCATGCCTATCATGCCTTGGCCATCGATGAGCGTCGAGTGGCTTTCAAGCCCGAGTTATGGCAAAGACCGGAGGGTTGGACCGGGGATTTAGAGCAAGCTTGGTTCGCCGGCGCGCACGCGAATGTGGGTGGAAGTTACAACCCTGATGGATTAGCCAATGAGGCCTTGCATTGGATGTGCGAACGCGCCGAGGGATTGGGATTGGAGTTGGACTGGGAATATCTTTCGCATTATCGACCTTGTTTTGATTCGTGGAGCAACGACGAGGCGAAAACTTGGGATTGGCTATGGGGTTATCACACGCGTTCCATCGCGCAAAGGAGCGATACCGGTGAGACGCTCCATCCCTCGGTCATGGATCGGATGGGTTTAGCCCAGAGTGATTTTTGCCCAGACTCTAAGTGCAACCGACTCGAGCAGAGAAAGTACGCTCCGAAAAACCTTTTAGAGGCGATCGATCGGCTCAAACTCTCTCGGACGGAGCGGCGGAAAGATGCTCAAGCATGCGGCCCATGGCGTTTGCGACCACGATGATCTGTGAGCCTTGGGCGTGCAACGTCCACCAGCCAGCATTCCATTGATCGCTAGGCATCTCGAAGGGCTCGTCACTCCAGAGATTTTTCCATGGGTCGGTGGACTTGGCCCCGAGCCATTCGGGGATGTGAATCCGACCTTGTGCCTCGTGCTCGGCCAGGTTCACCACACAAACGACGACTCGTCGGCTCTGAGGCTCGTGCCAGACCCAAGACAGTAGGCAATCCGAACTCCAGTTATCCTCCCAAGCGCGCTCGATATTGAGCAACTCCCAGTCCCCATGATGGAAGATTGGGTCATCGAGCAAGGCGACAAGCTTGTTATAGAAAAGCTCGATCGACGGATCGACGATTTCGTCCGGGGCACGGATCAAGTGGGGCGAGATCTTGGTCCGATTCCCCTGCCACTGTCCATGATGAAAGAACCTCAAGCCTGGAGATAAATACGTGGCGATGGCTGCGGGTTGATGCAAAGACCAATCCAGTGCGTTTGCAGCGCGAGGTTCATCGTGGTTTTCCAGAAACCTTGCAAGTTTCGATTGGTAAGCGAGATCGGCTTTCAAGTGATTGCGAACCCCGACGAAGTCGCGATCTTTCAAACGGTCGTAAAGCCGTTTGTCGTAACAGTAATCGAAGCCTTCTTCTTGCAGTTCCCATTCCATATCCCAGTAGACTTCGGCCAGGAATTCAAAGCCCGAGTAGCGAGCCTTGACCGCGCGGATCGCAGGTCCCCAAAACTCTTGCATCGACCGTCCCCAGGTGCGTTCGAAGACCCTTGGAGTCAATAGCATCGCCATGTCGCATCGGACCGCATCGCATTGGTCTGCTATCGTCAGCAGCGTGGTCTGCATTTGCGAGCACAGATCGCTGTTGGAATAATCCAATTGCACCGTATCGGACCAGCCGTCAAAGTACGGATCGCGACCGTGGGCAAAGATCTTGTCTGAGGCTTCATCCTGAAAGTAATTCTGTGGCTGCTCGTCGAGCTGCTCTTGGGTCGCTTGGATCAAATACTCCGGATGGGAGTTCAGCCATGGATGGTCGAGCCCCATATGGTTCGGAACAAAGTCGAGCATCAAGCGAATACCTAGTTGGTTCAATCGATCGCGCAGTTTCTCAAGTCCCTTGGGTCCACCGATTGATTCGCTGACGCGATAGTCCGCGATGGCGAATCCCGAACCACCGATGTCTTGGGGTTGTAGATCCTCGAGCGTATGCTCGAACTGACGCATCCATTGAGGGTTGCTCCGCGATTCTTTTTCAGAGCGAGGACCTGTCGTCCAGACACTCAGTAACCAGAGGATATGGACCCCCTTGTCGACCAGTTCGTTCAAGAACGACTCTGGGATATCCGCCAAGGTTGCCTTGCGACCGAGTCGATTGGACAGATGCGTTAAGAAAACTCGCGTGTTGAGTTGGTAGAGAACTGGATGGGGTCGCATGCAATGGTCCCGGGGCGCAAGGGGGGGGTGGCAGGAAAGGGCGTCTAGAACATCCACTCTAGTCCGCTTCATTGAGCATAGTGCACGGCCCCTAGGATCGATCGAGCAAATCCGAGCGTATTTCTCGGGTGCGTCGTTCGGATTGGGCTGTGCGCCAAGCGGCGATCTTGCCGTGATCTCCGCTCAGAAGAACCTCCGGGACGCTCGCGCCGCGGAATTCGGGAGGTCTTGTGTATTGCGGGAATTCCAGGATGCGATTGCCTCGCGAGAAAGAGTCATCCCAACTGCTTTGTTCGTCCCCGAGAACACCTGGGATGAGTCGGATTGCAGCATCGATGACGATCATCGCGGCGACCTCGCCGCCGTTGAGAACAAAGTCACCGACGCTCAGTTCCGTCGGCTTGAGGATCTCGACGACGCGATGGTCGAAGCCTTCGTAGCGTCCGCACAGAAGAATCAATCGGCCTCGGGGCGCAAATTCTTCGACGATCGTTTGATCGAGCCGACGTCCCTGGGGTGTGAGCAACACCAGTTCTGCGGGTCTAGGATCGATCGCTCGGAGGGACTCGACACACCGCACGACAGGCTCGACGCAAATGAGCATGCCGGGTCCTCCCCCATAGGGTCTGTCGTCGACCTTGTGGTGTTTCTCATCGGTTGACCAATCCCTGAGGTTGTGAACAGCGATCTCGATGAGCCCTTTGTCGATGGCTTTGGCCAGGAGGCTTTGGGTCAAGTATCCGGAGAAGATCTCTGGGAAGAGCGTCACGACATCGATCCGCAGGGAAGCTTGCATAGAACCAGTGGTGATTGGGGAGGGGTGAACGTCGAGCTTCAAACGAAAAAAGCGGCAAAGACCGTGTCCTGCCGCTTGCTTCTTTTTCTGGGTGCTTAAAGCTTCTCGCTTTGAGCCTGTTTAAGCCTGGACTTTGGCAGGCTTACTGCGGCCCAAGCGAGTGAGTGCTTCTTGTTGGGCGCTCAGGTGAGAGCCGTTGGTACCGTATTTGGTAATAAGGATACGGACGTTGTCGCTAGGTTGGGCGCCGACGCTCATCCAGTAGTCGATTCGATCCCCTTTGAGGATCGCTCGCGCATCGGTCTCACGGCACATCGGATCGTAGTGACCGAGTTCTTCCAAGACCCGACCGTCGCGAGGGCTACGTTGATCGATGGCGCACAGGCGATAGAAAGGTCGACTTTTGCGGCCCAGCCGCTTCATTCGAATACGTACCGACACAGAGAGTTCTCCAAACACGAAAGGGGGGTTCTAAGGGGTGCTAATGATAACGCTTGGTTCGTCACCTGGGGAGAGAAAAATCGGTTCTAAGGCGAAAAAATCGGTCAAACTCGGTTCCACCGGTCGGTTCCCGGTGGGTTAGTCGCCACGTTTTTTCTTTCGAAGGAGTTTATCGCGTTCTTTTTGGAGTTTTTCGCGCTCCTTTGGGGTCAGGCGTTTGCCGGTGTTTCCCTTGAGTTTCATTCCGCCTAGTGGGTTCATCGGGTTGTCGGCCATCATTCCGCGCATCTGTTGGAGCATCTTCATTTTGTCTCCGACCGAGCCTTGGGTGGCCATGAGCATCATGGGCTTGATCATCTCGAATTGTTTGATCAGGTCGGAGATTTGGCTTGGGTTTGCTCCGCATCCTTTGGCGATTCGGTTTCGCCGAGAGCCATCGATGAGTTTTGGGTCTTTGCGTTCTGCGGCGGTCATGGAGTCGACGATACCAGCCAGGCGGGACATTTCCCGTTCGCTGTCGGTATTTGCGAGCATTTTGGACATCTCACCCATTCCGGGCATAAGGCTGAGCATTTTGGTCATCAGCCCTGGTTTTCGCATTTTTTGCATCATGTCGCGGAAGTCGGCCAGGGTAAAGATCCCTTTGGACATCCGTTCTTCGAGGCTTTTGCGTTCCTTTTCGTCGATCAGTCGGTGGGCTTCGCGGGCCACCTCGACGATATCGCCCATCGAGAGAATACGGCTTGCCATGCCTTCGGGGCGGAACGGCTCAAGGGCATCGAGGTGCTCGCCTGTTCCGATGAATTTGATGGGAACGGACGTCACGGCCTTGACGCTGATCAGGGCGCCGCCGCGTGCATCGCCGTCGAGTTTGGTCATGATCACGCCGTCGAGGCTCAGCGCATCGTTGAAGGCCTTGGCACTTTTCACGGCGTCTTGGCCGGTCATTCCGTCGACGACCAGGAGGACTTGGGTCGGTTCGATGGCTCGGTCGATTTGCTTGAGTTGTTCCATCAATTCCGCATCGATGGCCAGTCGACCTGCGGTATCGAGGATGACGACGTTGGCACCGGCGGCGCGGGCCGCTTCGAGACCTTCTCGGCAGACTTTGACGGGGTCATTTTCGCCGGGTTTGCTGAAAACGCCGACGCCGACCTGTTTTCCCAGGACGTGGAGCTGTTCGATCGCCGCGGGGCGTTGGAGGTCGGCTGCGACCAAAAAAGGCTTGAGTTTCTGCTCTTTGATCAGGACCGAGAGTTTGCCGCAGGTGGTGGTTTTTCCGGACCCTTGCAAACCGCACATCATGATGGTGGTCAATTCGCCCCGTTTGAGCGGCAAGCTGCTGTCGACCGGTCCGAGGAGCTTGACGAGCTCTTCGTAGACGATTTTGACGAATTCTTCGTCCGGTTTAAGGCTCAGCAGGACCCGGCGGCCTTCTGCAGCGGTTGCGACGTCTTTAACGAAGGAACGGACGACATCGATGCTGACGTCGGCTTCGACCAAGGATCGCTCGACCATGGCGATCCCCTCCCGCATATTCGCTTCGGTCAGCTTACCTTTACCTTGGAGGGTCTTAAAGGCGCTCAGTAGGCCATCTTGTAGGGACTGGAACATCGAAATTCCGCAATTTAATGGAAGAAAAGGATTGCTTGGACTCGGTTATAACCCGAATTAGGGATGATACGTAGAGTGAGGTTTTGGGCCTCGGCGGAGAAGATCCGCAGATTGCCCCTGACCGCTAAACTCATCCTGGAGGTCTCAAATTACCCTAGTTCGCGGTTTTGCCAACGGCGATCCGTGGAACTTTTGCAAATTGGGAATCTCCAAGGAATCGCCTGTCATTGTAGCACCAACGCCGGCCGATGCTTCCGCAAATCGACGAAGTCTAGCAACGACTTCGATTTAGGACAGCTAAAGCTTCAGGATGCCCGGTTTGCAATGGCCAGCGACGCAATTAGACTCAGGCACGGTTCGCAGGACCGTTTTTTCGTTTTTTCCCAAGCTCAGGCTCTGTACGAGGTTTCTCGATGAAAACCTTTGGTTTTGGAAGTGGATCTACTTCAGGCAATGGCTCGCATCGCGACAAGTTGCGCAAGAAGCAGTTGGTGCGTAGGTCAGTTTTGGAGTCTCTCGAGACTCGAAACTTGATGACCACCGGCCCGCAACTCATTGGGGTCCAGCCCAACGAAGGCTCCTTGATCGCCCTGGGCGCAAGCTCCACACCGACGGTTCTGCACACGAGTCCTCGGGAGTTGGTGCTTCGTTTCAACGACGGGGCCGAACTCGATGCGAACTCCTTAGGTGGCATCCAGATCAAACGTGCCGGTGCCGACGGTGTACTGAGCGCCGCTTACTTGACGAGCGACCTTGGGACCAACGGCCAAGCCGTCGTCGACTTCAGCGCCTCGCTGCCTGGCCAGCAGGGCAACGGAACCGAGATTTTCTTTACGCAGTCCTCGCGGACCGTCGGGCCTGTGGGCAAGCCGGTGAGCTATCCGATCCTGAGTGTCCAGGGCCAGCGCATCAACATCGATGTGAACATCGCTCCTGCCTTCAAAACTACCGCCAACGATTTGGTCAAGGCGATGAACGAGGACCCTGCGGTCTCGTCGTTGATCGTCACGACCTTGCTCCGAGGATTCGGTACGACGGTCATCGCCGATACCATCACGACCGGCCAAGTCCTCCCGCTCCTGGGCGCCGGCTCGGCCCGCGCTTCGACGAATTTCAATTCGGGGCTATCGAATCTACAAGCTGAGTTCGTCTCGACCGGATCGGCGGCAGCCGCCAACGGCGTGCGTGTCGAATTTACCTCGCGCAGCTTCGACTCGCCGGCCCCTCCGAACGTCATCGTCAACGGTTCGACCGTCCGGATCGAACTCAACAGCAACCCCAGGGCTTTGACAACCGTCGGTGAAGTGATCGATGCGGTCAACGCATCGGCCGAAGCCCAACGATTGCTCGTCGCACGGCTCGTCAGCGGAGACCGCCTGACGCGAATCGGTGGCAACGCGATTACCTATTCGCCTCTGAATCTCGTCGGTGGGGATGATCAGTTGATCACCCCTGCCTACATCGCCTTGGGCGATACCAAGCGAGAAGTCATCATTCGGTTTGCCGAAGCGCTTCCGGATGACGCCTACTTGATCGATATCTTCGGCACCGGTCCGTTTGCCCTGCGAAATGTCGCAGGTTTCGCATTCAACGGCGGGGTCTCACGAAGCGTTCGGTTCGACTTGGATCTCGGTCCGACGATCCAAGCCGTTGTGCCACAGCCGGTGATCACCACCGGGACGACCAAGCAGCAACTGCGGAACGTCGTTTATGTTTACTTCAACGGCGATAAGCTCGCCTCGGCCGAGGCGGTCAAGCCGATTTATTACCAATTGGTCTACACCAACAACTCGCTCAACGGCGGCGACGACATCGCGTTCCGACCCATCGGCGTGAACTACGATGCGAATCTCAACCGCGTCGCACTGACCTTCGAACGGAACCTCGACGCTCTGGTCGATCCGGCCAATCCCGGCGCTGGGCCTTTGGCCTTGGCCTCGTTGCGGCTGCGGATTGGAAACGACAATTCGGTCAACAACACTTCGGTCGCAAGCATCACTCCGGCGAGCGATCCAGGGAGCCGCTTTAGCTCGGCGATGGACCTCGGTGGGGGCTGGCTCGCAGGTCCTGGAGCCAAGGCGGCGATCGTCAGCTCCGAGATCAAGAATGCGACTCCTTACACGCTCGATTTCCCCGGATCCAACAGCGAGTCGGGCAACCGCGATAATCGCTACCAACACCACGTGACCCGTTCGGATTCCGACGGCATCGAGGTGATCTATTACAACTTCGCCTCCCAATTGGGAACCGCCAACTCGAGCGTACAGCTCAACGCGATCACCGAAATCCAAAGGACCATGGCTCGGCAAGTCGTCAGCCTCTATGAGAAGCATATCGGTGTTCGATTCGTCGAGAGCGATAACCAAGGGTTCACCATCGGCGTCGGGGACATGCAAGTCATCAATCCTTTGACGGCTTTGACCCCTGTGGCTGCCAACCAACCGGGCGATAACATCACATACGCCGCAGGTCCCTTATTGGCCAATGCGAGCCAATCGGCCGTTGTCATCGATAGCCAAGAGTTCAACACCGCCGACGACAACCTGTTCGGCTCGGAACTTTTCCGTTCGTTCATGCGCGGCATCGGGGTTCTGCTCGGTTTGGGCAACGCCGACGAACTGCCTCAGTCGACGGTTCAAAACAGCAATCCGATCACCGATCCGAATGTCGAAAATGTCTTCCCTGGAAATGCGGATGTGACCCATGGTCAGTACATCTTCCGCCCAGAGGGCAAAGACATCGACCTGTATCGTTTCGTGGTTCCAGATTCCGGAGGTTCGATCTCGGTCCAGGTGATCGCCGAGCGTCAATCGAACTCGAGTTTGCTCGACGCGAGCCTTCGACTCTACCGAAATGAGGGTAGCTCCAGCCAACCGAAGTGGGTTGAACTGGCGGCCAACGAAGATTACTTCAGCCAAGACCCACGCGTCAGCTTGGACTTTGTCAAGCCTGGCGAGTACGTCATCGGCGTCAGTGCCAAGGGGAATGCCAACTACGATCCGACCATCGAGGATTCAGGTTTGGGCGGGCGTTCGGAAGGCAAGTACGATTTGCGGATCGACTTTGCACCACCGGCAGCATCGACGCTGACCGATGCGGATTCCGATCCTACCCAGATCGATGGAGATGGCGACGGCAAACCTGGCGGAGTGTTCAACTATTGGTTTGTTCCCACTCGGCCAGATCGTTCGACGACGGCGACGACCGATCGAAGCTCGTACACGATTTGGGTCGATAAGACCGCTCTTGCCAACGGGAACGGAACCCTCGCACAGCCTTACAACACCATTTCGCGAGCTTTGACAGAAGCGACCACGGTGAGCAATGCCGATGCCTCGGGCACCCGCGCCATTACGATCCGCATCTTGGGCAACGCTGCGAATCGAGCTTATGAAATCGGATTCAACCGACTAGGCCAAGCCTTGGCCGACGGCACAACATTCGATGTTCCAAGGAACGTCAATGTGATGATCGATGCCGGGGCGATTATCAAGATGGGGCGATCGAGGGTCAGCGTCGGAAGTTCGACCGTCTCGGTCAATCGCAGCGGTGGTACGTTGCAGTTGTTGGGTATTCCTGACAGCAAAGTCATTGTCACCTCGATCCACGATACGACAGGCATCGGAGTCAATCCCGATCGCACGCCACCTGCACCATCCCCTGGTGATTGGGGTGGTTTGGATTTCCGCAACCGCATCGATGGAAGCGACGCGACCCGCACCGACAAAGAGCGAGCCGGCTTGTTCCTCAACGCTCTGTACCACGCCGACGTTCGATTCGGCGGCGGCCAAGTCATCATCGATGGCTTGTCACAAGTCATCACGCCGATCAACATCATCGATTCGCGGCCGACGATCGCCAACAGCCTTATCACACGCAGCGCCGACGCGGCCATCAGCGCCACGCCGAACAGTTTCCGAGAAGACGACTTCCGCGATTCTAAGAGCCAGGCTGCCGGTCTGTTCATCCCCGATTACGATCGGGTTGGCCCAGATATTTATGGTAACCGAGTCGTCAACAACACGATCAACGGGATGTTCATCAAGACCCGCACAGGGGCCTCGCAGACTCTCGAGACGATCACTACTGCGGCCCGCTTCGATGACATCGATATGCCGCATGTTCTAGGTGAGAATTTGGTCATTGCCGGGACCCCAGGTGGTGGAGTCTTGGATGTCGCCTCTCCTCCGACGACCGTCGTTACGGTGGTTCGCTCGGGTTCGGGCAACTTGGCCGTCGGTACTTACAATTACAAACTCGTGTATGTCGATGCCAGTGGTAACGAAAGCCTCGCATCGATTCCCACCGCATCGGTGAGTGTGGTTGCAAACAGCTCGGTCACCCTCTCGAATCTCCCACCCATCGGTGGGGACTTGCCCTACGTAGGGCGTCGGATCTATCGCAGCGACGCAAACGGCGGGGGAACTTACCGTTTCGTATCGCAGATCAATGCAATCGCCACGACTTTTGTCGACAACGGGTCAGTATCGGGCAACGCGCTCGTGGAATTGCCAGCCAAGATCCGCTCGCGTCTCGATGGAAGTCTGGTCATGGATCCGGGGATGATCGTCAAGAACCGTGGATCTCGGATCGAGGTCCGCGACGGTGCAAATCTGGTTGCCGAAGGAACCATCGGCTTGCCGGTGATCTTGACCAGTATCAACGACATCCGTTACGGATTTGGCGGGACGTTCGACACCGCGAGCAACAAGGGGGCCACGGCCGCCACACCGGGCGATTGGGGTGGAGTCTTCGTCGGCCATGGCAGCGAAGCATCGATGGACTACAACCGTATTTCCTACGGGGGTGGGACAACCCGTATCGAGGGGAACTTTGCGTCGTTCAACGCAATTGAAGTCCATCAGGCCGATTTCCGTCTTGCGAATTCGCTTGTCGAGTTCAATGCAGCAGGGAACGAAGCCAACGCGACAGATCCGGATCGACTCGGCCGCGGAACGAACGATGCGTCGGCGATTTTTGTTCGAGGGGCTCAGCCTCAGATCCTCAACAACCGAATTAGCGACAATGCGGGTTCTGCCATCAGCATCGATGTCAATTCGTTGACCGAACAGAACTTGGATGATTCGGGGCGCCAAACCGGTGAGCTAGGAACCACCGGGGAGTACTTGGCCAACCAAGGAGCCTTGGTCCGAGGCAATCGCCTGTCTCGCAACGGGATCAACGGCATGTTGGTTCGTGGACAAGAGCTTACCTCGCAAGCGGTTTTTGATGACACCGACATCGTGCATGTTGTCTCGAGTACCATCACTTCAGATAACTTGCACACCTACGGTGGATTGCAACTCAAGAGCGATGCGAATCAAAGTTTGGTAGTCAAGTTCGGCGGCGGTTCAACGCTGGCCGGACTCAATGCAACCGGAACGCCTCTAGATCATCCCAACCGCATCGGCGGTAGCATTCAAATCCTCGGGCAACCCGGTTTCCCTGTAATCCTCACATCCATCGGCGATGATACCGTCGGCGCAGGGTTCGGGGTCGATGGCCGACCGGCCTTCGATACCGACAACAACGGAAGCAATTCAACCTCGGGTGAAATCGTCTTGCCGTTTGGCCCCGAAGTCGATCGTGGCACCCTCATCGACAACGATGTCGATGTCAACCGCCCTGGCTTTTTCTCCTACGAGCCAAACGCCGGTGGAGAAGGTAGTTTTGCGACGCGGGGCGGAATTACGGCCCAAGGCAACACGCAGTTGTTCATCGACGAAGCGGTCATCTTTGCGTTCAACAACTACATCGATGTCGGTGGCGATGGAAATGCAATTCGCCTTTCTGCCACAACGATCACCCAACCGCCAACGCTCGTTTCGCCCGACGTGGTCATCAGTCGCGGTACGTTCACAGGCAACAACAATGCCGAGGTCCGCTGGACCGTCGAGTCGAGATTCAAAAACGGCGTTGCGAAACTTTTCAACACCTTGACGCTCGATAGCGATTCGCCACTTGGGAACATCAGGTTTATCAACTACCTCGATGAAGACATCCTCTCTCCGAGCGACGACTTCCTGTACTTGACCGGCACCCCGGGAAATCCAGACTTCCGAGCCTACACGATCGACAACACGGAGCGAGTTGGATTTTCCCACGGTGGGGTCTACAGCCCAGGCATCGATTTGGTCAATGCGACCTACCTTGGGTTCGCAGCCGACGAATTCCGCGATTTGGCCAACATCATCGAAGGAGCTGGCACCACCTACACGCCGGCTGGTAACATCGACTTGACCGATTTGCCACCGATCACCGATCCGTTACTAGGACAAATCTACGGTCTTGCCGACGTGACGACGGCCCTTGCTTGGCAAGTCGCTCCGACGTCGAACACATCCCGCATGACAAGTTTCCTGGAGTTGGTTCCGACGACCATCACCTCGATCGCTTCCCCTGGATCGTGGGCTGGCGTTTCGATGCAGACGTATTCGAACGATCGTAACGTCGGCGTACTTCCCGAGAGAGAATCGTCGCTTGCCAACGCACCCGGCGCCAACGACGATCCGACCAAGGCTCAGTATTTGGGGCAGTTGGCCGGTTCGATCAACAGCGGAGACGAGAACACTCGACTCGGATTCGAGATCCAAGGTGTGATCAACAAGCCCTCGGACGTGGATGTCTACAGCTTCAATGCCTTTGGTGGCACCGAAGTTTGGCTCGATATCGACAAGACCGATGCGAACCTCGACACGGTCGTCGAGCTGATCTCTGCCGACGGAGAAATTCTGGCCCTTTCGGACAATTCGTATCTCGAAGAAATCGATACGGCCAACAACCCGCTCTACAGCAGTTTGCCTGGAAATGCTGTCCGTTCGTTGCGAAAAAGTGCACCCACGATTTATCCGCAATCGTCCCGAGGTGAGCCTCGCGACGACTACAGCACCAATGCGAAAGATGCTGGGCTTCGAGTCGTTCTGCCCGGACAGAGTGGCCAACCCTCGCTCTACCACATTCGGGTCCGCTCGAGCAACCAAGTCACCGGACAAGCAGTCGGTACACCGTCATTGAGCAATCCAGCTTCGGTAGGCCAAGGACTCTCGCGGGGTGCTTATCAGTTGCAAGTTCGTTTGGGCGAAAACCAAGAGTTCCCTGGAACCTCGGTCGCTTATGCGGACATTCGATTTGCCTCGACAGGCTTGACCCTCCGAGGGGTACCACGTCACTCACCGTTGGTCGGAGAGACCGCAGAGATCAACAGCGGCAACAACAACACGTTTGTGACCGCCCAAGAGCTTGGCAATATCCTGACGACCGACCGCAAGACGATCTCCTTGGCCGGCAACATCGATTCGGCTACGGATGTCGATTGGTTTACCTTTACGATCGATTACACGCAGTTGGTCACACCGCTGGCGGAATATCTCTCGACGATTTTTGATCTGGATTATGCCGATGGGATTGGGCGAGCGGATCTTTCGATGTACCTGTTTGCTCCGACGGCCGACGGCTCGAATGCCTCGTTGGTTCGAGTAGGGCTCAATAGTAACATCCTGGATGATCGCCACTCGGCGGTTTCCCAAGCGACCAACGCGGACCTTGGGCGAGGTTCGACCGGAACTCTAGATCCTTACATCGGACCGGTTGAATTGCCCGCTGGCAGATACTACTTGGCGGTGACCAATCGCACCCAAGTGCCGACGGTCTTGGCAAACCGATTGAGCAATTCGCTCGGCGCGTCGAACCTGCGGATCTTGCCCGTTTCGAGCGGTAGGTTCATTGTCGAAGACCGAGTCGGTGGCGATCAGCTCAGTTCGACCGTTCCGCCGATGACTCCGACCTTCCTGGACATGCAATCGAGGATCGAGTACAGCTTGGGCGATGTGCCGCTGTATGTCAGCGCCTCGTCTGCATTGGGCACCCAATATTATATCGCCAACTCCTTTACCGGTCAGCTTCCAAACGACGTGGGAATTGCTCCCCAGTTCATGAAGGACACCTTCATTCGGCCCAACGGGGATTTGCGTGGGTTCCAAACCCCGAGCAACGATTTGTTCAACTACGTACTGGTCAATCCAGGGACCGCAGCGACGCGTGTTCAAGGCGCGTTCAACTTCACGGTTCGAGGTTTGGACACCGCTGGGGAATTGTCGGACACGGCAGCCCCGTTCGATTCGGAAGCCTACACGGTCATGGATATCCGAGATCAGACGGGGACCGAAGCCGAATTCGGATTCTTGGTCGCCAACCGGAACCGGACTGCTAACTTTGCCGCAGCCAACCGTGGCGTGAGCTACTTTGATAACGTCCTGTATCGATTCGATCCGAACACCGGGGCAGGTATCAGCGCTCCGGCACTGGACAATCAATTCAACATTCCGATCACCGGGGCTCCCGACTTGATCCTCGGAGCCGGTACCGATATCACCGAACGCGGTTTTATCCAAACCAATGCGGCCGCAGGCACGACATCGACGGCTTTTGCTGTGACCGAAGCGACCGAGACGATCGCCAACTCGGTCCGATCGTTGATCAACGACGGAGACACCGTGACGCTCCGCCTGTCGACCAACCAAAACGTGATCATCGAGTTCAACGCTGGACCTGAACTGCAACTGAATCTCGATCCGGTCAATTTCCCGAACCGAGTTCTCCGAGATGGGGATCAATTCACAATCGACGGTGTTGTTTATCAAATCACCACCGGATTGACGCCTGTCCCGACTCCAGGTGTTCGAACCGTCTTTTACCAGACCAGCATGAACAATGCCCAGTTCGCTGCCGCAGTGGCCGATGCGGTGCCGCTGGGAATCGAAGTTGGCTTTGAAGGCAACCGGCTGAATTTTGCCGGAGCGTTGGTAGGCAACTTTTCTACGTTGGTCAATCGTGGAGTCGCGGTCGATCAGCAAACCAACGGCACGATTGGTAGCGGACGCATCGGCGTGAACTTTTTGGCCAGCGATACGGCGGAGGCCATCGCAACGCGGGTCGTTCAAGCGATCAACACCTCGGGCTTCCCAGGACTCTCGGCAGTCGAGAGCGGAATCAATCGCAACGAAGTGACGGTCCTTGGTGCGACGGTGACCTCGACGACCGGATCCACGCGACGCATCGGTATCGCCCCTGGCGGTGTTGTTCGAGGTGTCGCAGGGATCGATGGAAACCTGTATGCAGTCAGCGACGCGGGCGGATTGTTCCGTGTCTCTCGCGGTGAGCTCTTTAGCAATCGCCCTGGAGCGATCGGAACCTACGTCGCTTCGTCCTATCAGTTGACCGGCTTGCAATTCACTGGACTGACCGCAGGACCTCGCAACGTCGCCAACGGGGCCTACTCGAACTTGCTATTTGGTTCTACCGTCGGCGGCCGGATTTACGCGTTTGACACCAACGGGATCCTGCAACCGGTATTTGCCAATGGATCGACCTTTGTCGATACAGGTAGTTCCGGTTTCGATGGATTGGCCTTCTCAAACCTCGATTACAACCTGTGGCACCAAACCACTCGGCGATCGGCCAATCCGGGCCATGGTATCTCCGCGGATATCGAGGGGAACACCTCAGGACTCGGTGGGACAAGTTGGTACTTCGGCTACGAAGATCTTGGGCACAGCAACGCGAACTTCAACACCGGTACGAATCCACTGGCCCAACCGCGAGCCTTTGGTGAGGCTCTAGAGAATACATACAACTTCCCTGGTGGAGCAACTGGGGTCATGGAGAGCAAGACGTTCTCGCTCGAGAACCTCACTGCAGCCGACTTGCCGACCCTCTATTTCAGCTACTTCTTGGCCACTGAAGATGCAGCCTCGAACTTGGTCAATAACATCTTCGATCCGATGCGGGACTCGTTCCGAGTCTACGCTGCTGGCGACGATAACACTTGGGTCCAATTGGCGACGAACAACGCCTCGGAAACAGTGATCGAAACGTTGGTCGATAATGTGCCCAGCCCGGTAGGTCCAAACTCCTTGCCCGGACAAGCCGTGGCACCTCCGGGGACCTCGTGGCGACAAGCCCGAGTCTCTCTGGCCCAGTTGGCTGGCGACCGTCAAGTCCGATTGCGATTTGAGTTCAGCACCGCCGGTGGCCTAGGCTTCAACAGCTTCGGTAGCCGAGGCCCTGAGTTGCGAACCGTATCGGCGAGCGAACTTCGAGATGGACAGACGTTCAGCGTCGGTGGCAGAACCTTTGAAATTGAAATGGGTGCGACGTTGGTCTTCCCGTCCGGCGTCGGGATCCGCTCGGGCGAGACTATCTCGCTACGAGGAACGACGTTCGTGTTCTGGGATGGTACCGGCACGAGTCCTAGCGGAAACGTGATCCGTTATTCGACGAGCGACTCTCCGTCGCAAGTCGCCCAGAAAGTGCTCGCGTCTCTGAACGCTACGACCTATGTGCCCAAGGCTTTATCGGCAAATGTTTCGGAACCGCAGGCCCGCTCGGAAGTCTTCCGCACCGCCGTTACGACCACCATTGTGGCGGGTGAACTGACCCGATGGACCGCGACCGGCGCGATCGGGGATTTTGTTCTGCAACCGGGCGAACAACCCGATGCGGTGCGTGCCGATGTGGACATGATTGAATTCCAAGCCGACGAAGGGACCACGATCGACCTTGCGGTCTCGGCAAGCCTAGTCGGCTCGCCTCTGAATCCCCGCGTCCGACTCTTTGATTCCTTAGGAAACGAACTGGCCCGTGCATCGACTGCCACCCAGTTCGACGTGGCGCTATCGCACACGTTCGCCAAGTCCGGAACTTACTACTTCGGCATCAGCAATTCGGGTATCAACGAGTACAGCCCGCTGCTTGCAAGCGGCCGGACCTCCTCGGGTCCGACTGGCCAGTACCAAGTGACCTTGGACATCTCGCCACGGTTCAACCCAAGCCTCAATGGAAACCGGTTGCAGCTCGATGGTGTCAGCGATTTGGTCGTCGGTCCAAACTCCAATATCCGAACCGACGGAGCGTATCGATCAACCAACGGCTCGAACGTGTCGGTGAACATTCTGCAAAACATGACGGCTGACGAAGTCGCAGCCGTCGTTGCAAGAGCCTTTGAGGAGAACCTAGCTCCTGGACCCGATGCATTTACCACGTTCCGTCGAAGTACCAACGCGATCGATCTGACCGGAGTAACCGTAGGCGATGCCGGTCCGTTTGAAGTCAATGGCCGTCGCGATGGAGATGAATTCTCCGAGTATGTTCTCGGGCGATTGCACCCTGCGACCCGATCGCAGAACAATAACTTCGAGGGACTCTATCTCGATGATTTCATCATCGGACTTGCCGAAAGAGGAGAATCGGTTTCCAACGCTCCACCCGATACGACCTTTACCACCGTCCCGGGCAGCGGAAGCGAGATCCTCGTTGGGCCTTACCAAGTCGAGATACGCGGAGGTTCCGAATACGGCCAGCCGCTTTCGACCCGTACGACCAACAACGGTGGCAATACCAACCCGAACAACTTGAGCGTCAATGAGCGCATTCGCTTGACCCAAGCTTTCGATCCGAACCAAGCCCTCAGCGGTGCGGTCGAACTGCGATTCAACGACGCTTCGAGTATCACCGACGGAGAGACGATCACCGTCAGCGATGGAAACAACTCGATCACCTTTGAATTCAACGATATTTCGATCCCCAGCGGTCAACCAGGTAGTGGAGTGCGTCCGGGCAACTTCCCGATCCCTTACGATCCTGTCGCTGGTGAATCAGCCCAAACCATTGCGGCTCGTTTCCGAGACGCTGTGAATTCCCCAGGCGTGCAAAGCGTCCTGAAGACCAGTGCCCTGGGCGTCGATGGCAGCTCCAGTGGATCGAACACCCGCGACCTGTTCTTGCTCGGATCGGTCACCGTAGACGTTGGACCATCGGTAGGTTACCTCGTCACGCGGAGCCCTCAGGTTCGATTCAAGGATTCCTCGAGCCTAACGGATGGGCTGTCCTTCACCATCACAGACGGCAACAATACGGTCCGACTCGAGTTCGATGATTCGACCCTTCTGCCGCTCGATCCTGGATTTGGCGTAAGCCAAGGCAGTGTGGCGATTCCTTTCAACCCGACCGTTTCGCTCACGAGCGTCCAAGTCGCAGCGTTGGTCCTGAGTGTCATCAACTCACCGGCCGTTCAATCCCAAATCCGCGTGGTGGCATTCCCTGTTTCGGGGCTAGGCGGGCAACCCTCGGATGCGATCTTGATCTCCGGTGCGACTGGGGTTTCGATTCCATCGGCCGTTGGAAATGTATTGACGACGAACCTCGAAGGGGATCGCAATACACCGCGTGATCAAGGCCAAGTGCTTATCGAAAACTCTCGCATCTCGTTCTCCTCAGGCTTCGGGGTCGTCATGACTGCAGACGTCCGCGATCCGGTTTCGGGTGCACCGAACCCAGGCTCGGTGCGAAATACGCTGACGATCAACAACCAGCGGCTGATCCCCGGAGCGGTGATGGTCAACAATGAGCTCATCAGCAACATCGGTGGTGGTATCGATCTTGGAGGTGACCCGCTCAACGGACCAAACGATGTACCCGCATCGGTTCCGTTCGCACGGATCGTCAACAACACGATCTTCGGTGGATCGGTCACGCGTGTGGACGCTCAACCAGCAACATCGATTTTGGGTGACTTCTACTCCGATGGAGCCCTAAGCTTCGGCGATGTCGCTCCAGCAAACCTTTACAACCCAAGGGCCGGAGGCGGACCAGTACCGATCGCGGGCTTGCAAGTTCCAGGCAACGCCGTTGGAGCCCCAGACTACAGCGGTATCGGTGAGCCGATTCCAGGCCAAGGTGCCGTATCGCTCGGTCGCGGTGGTGTGCTGGTCGTCCAGTTCACTGACAACTTCTTGACCGGTTCGAACGACGTTCGACCTGACTTGGCTGTCTACGAAGTCGGCCTGCCTGAACTCGTCCGAGTCGAGGTGTCGGCAGACGGTGTCAATTACACTTCTGTAGGATCCGCCTCGTTCAGCAATCGTTACATCGATCTGGATCAGTTCGGGTTCAACTCGCTAAGCCAACTGCAGTTCGTTCGATTGACCGATGAACCGGGCGATGGACCAACCAGCGGTGACTCTGTCGGTGCGGACATCGATGCCGTAGGGGCTCTATCGAGCCGCCCTGGCTTGCGATTCGGTACCTCGGGAACCGGGATCCGAGTCGGTGCCAACGCTAGCCCGACGTTGCTCAACAACATCATCTCCAATAGCACGACCGGAATTTCGGTCGCCAATACCAGCACCTCGACAGTCATCGGCGGAACGCTTTACCAGCGAAACACAACGAATGCCACCGGGGTGACCGTAGGTCAATTCCCGATCCAAGTCGGATCGTCCGT
>QWPJ01000239.1 GCA_003671195.1 Planctomycetota bacterium | reverse complement strand
TTGCGGTGAAGTATCAGCTACCGATCGTCCAGGTCGTCGAACCGCTCGATGCGACGGCCGAGGAGCTCGTCGAGATTCGAAGTGGCCGCGTCTGTTTTGCAGGCGAGGGTATCGCCGTGGGGAGTCGCCAGCTCGATGGCCTCAGGACCAAGCAAGCCAAGGCCTTAGCTATCGAGGAGTTATCGAAGATTGGGCTAGGGCGCGAAGCGATCAATTACAAGCTTCGCGATTGGCTCTTTAGTCGGCAGAGGTTTTGGGGTGAGCCGTTTCCGATCCTCCATGAGCTCGGAACCGACGGACAGCCCAACGGACAGATCCGTGCCGTGCCGATGGAGGATCTACCCGTCGATCTACCTTATTTGGAGGATTACAAGCCCCATGGTCGGCCAGAACCACCGTTGGGTAAGGCCGATGCGTCGTGGCTTTACGTTGAGCTCGATGGCAAGCGATATCGACGCGAGACCAACACGATGCCCCAATGGGCAGGATCGTGTTGGTATTACTTGAGATTCATCAGTCCGGGATGTTCCAGTGCCTTTGTAGATCGGCAGCAGGAGGCCGCCTGGATGCCGGTCGATCTTTACATCGGTGGAGCCGAACATGCGGTCCTTCATTTGTTGTATGCGAGGTTTTGGCATAAGGTCTTATACGATCGAGGATATGTTTCGCAACCCGAACCGTTTCAAAAACTCGTCAACCAAGGGATGATCCTTTCGTACGCTTTTAAAGACCAACGCGGTGCATTGGTCTCGGTCGATTTGGTCCAAGAGGATGCCGAGGGGGTGGCCAAGCATGTTCAGACCGGAGAGACCCTTCAGCGGATCGTTGCCAAGATGTCCAAGGCGTTGAAGAATGTGGTCGATCCGGAGGGAGTCGTCAAAGAGTATGGAGCCGATGCGCTGCGGCTCTATGAAATGTTCATGGGGCCTTTGGAGGCGACCAAGCCTTGGAGCATGCAAGGAGTCAATGGAGTAAGGAACTTCTTGGATCGCGTTTGGCGGTTGATCGTCGATTCGAAGTCCGAGGAGAGTCGCCTCTCTGAGGCGGTCCAAGACATCGCAACGAGCAGCGAGCAGGACTTGGTCGTCCACAACACGATTGCAGCGGTCACACAGGACGTTGAGAATCTATCGTTCAATACAGCGATTGCGCGGATGATGGAGTTCGTCAATCACTTCACGAAAGAGTCGGTTCGACCCAAGTCTGCCATGGAGACCTTGACGTTGCTTTTGGCGCCGTTTGCGCCTCACGTGTCCGAGGAACTCTGGCGGATCCTTGGGCACCCTGAGTCATTGGCTTATGCCCCGTGGCCCCAAGCGGATCCTGAGAAGATGAAGATCGCATCGCTGGAGGTTCCCGTGCAGGTCAACGGCAAGGTGCGTACCAAGGTGGTCATGCCCGTGGGGATCGACTCCGAGGAGGCCGAGCGATTGGCCAAATCCCATCCTCGGATATCGGAGCTCTTGGAGGGGCACACCGTGGTCAAAGCGGTTGTGGTTCCAGGGAAAATGATCAATTTTGTCATCAAGCCCGCTTAGATTTCTATAAATTTATCTTTTGTAAATGCCCCTCAAATCCCTTTGTGGCTCTTGAAAAAAAAGAGCACCACGCGACAATTTGACTTCGACCGCGACAAAGTGTCGTATGTGGTTCGGGCTAATTCTCGGCGGTGTGAAATAGGGGGATGGTTAGGATGGAGCCGACCAAAGATCCAGCGGAGGTGGTTTTAAGGAATTACGTTCCGAAGGATACTCCGGAGAATGCTTATCGAGCGATGCAGGCTTACCATTACACGCTCGTGGGTGTTTTTTTGGCGTGGATGTTCGTCCGAGTCCTTTCTGTTTTGGGCACGCAAGTATACCGAGCCAGTGATTTGGCGGTCGCATTGATGCCCGTGGAGATCCAAATCGGTGCCCTAGGGGCTTTGATCTGCATTCTGTTCGCTGCGTTCGACTTGGCGGTCTGTTTTGGATTGCTGACTAAAGAACGTTGGGGGTGGTGGATTGCATTGGTTGGGATGTTTTGGGCAGTGGTACAGGCCATTGGCGATTCGGTGATTTCGCTGAATTTTGGTTCTTCATCGATTGCATTAACGATCCACGTATTATTTTCCGTTGCGATTGTGCTCTTGGTTGGGTGGTTGGTTTATTTCCACCTAAGTCCCTCGGTGCGGATAAGGTTTGATGTGACGGTAGGTACGGGGTTTGCCTTGGGCATTGGCTTGGCTGGCGGTTTGGTGCTTGGGGTGAGTTTTCTGGCCTTGGTTTGGCGGATGATGCCACTGCCGGTTTCCTAACTCTACAGCTATCAGACCCAAAGTTTCAGGCGGCCTTGCAAGCGTCCTGGGAGGGCTTTATCGACCCAGCGGTGGATTTGGGGTTTGTTGTAGCGGACGCTGAAGTGGCCGCAGATGATTTGTTCGTTTTGGAACAGGTCCTTGCGTTCGACGAAGTCATCCAAGTGCATGTGTCCATCTTTGTGGATCTTGTCTTTGCGGTGATCTGGGGCCAGGAAGGTCATTTCGGTGATCAGGATTTTGGCGCGAAGCATATCGGGATTACGGTCGAGTCCTGCCGGTGCGGTATCGCCGGTGTAGGCGACAAGAGGGATTCGGGTTTCGGAGGTCACCTCGAGGCCCGAGAGACGCGCGTCTCGGATTTGGTCTCCGGTCCAGTTGGCGAATTCGGTTTTGAGTTTGCGGCGCTTTTCCCAGACGATGAAACCCAGTGCGGGGATCGAGTGCTTCATCGCATGGGTCGTCACGACGAGTTCTCGGGACAGTTCGATTTCTTGGTTTTCTCGGAGCGGAACAAGATCGCAGGGCATCCGCCCTCGGTCGAGTCTTGTGAAAACTTTGAGCATTTGATCGACGGTGGCCATCGCGTAATCGGGCAAATAGAGCGTGGGCGGTTCCATTTTCATCATCCGCCGTCTAGCGACGTAGGCTGGGATTGCGGCGATATGGTCGAGGTGAGAGTGGCTGATGAAGGTCCTTGGAAGGGACATAAAGTCCCAGGGTTGGGCTCCAAGGTCGAATCCTATTTTCAGTTCGGCTATACGCCAGTACGTTTGGACGGCAGCTCGGGAGTAGCCGTCGATGGTCAGTCCATCGTGATGGAGTTCAAGGGTAGGGGCATTATCGATCGAACCGATGGAGTCGGCTACGGAGTCCTCCTCGATTCCCTTGGTTGAATGGTCCATTGTGGATCGTTTAATGGTTACGGTTGGTGGTTGAAAAGTACTTCGATGCGATCCTAGAGACTAGGGGTTCGAGTCTGGACCGAGCCAGGGAGGACCAGGCTAGTACATCGTTGTGTTCGGTAGCAGTCGGGATATCAGGGTTGGCGACGTTGGTCACGACGGAGAAGGCTAGGACTGGCGTGCCGAGTTGCATCGCTAGGATCGATTCGGGGACGGTGCTCATTCCGACGATATCTGCTCCTAAGCGTCCGAAGGCGCGGTACTCGGCTCGGGTTTCGTAGTTGGGGCCGAGGGTAGCTAGGTAGGTCGCACAGGGCAGGGCAAATCCCAGTTCTTCGGCGGTTTCCTGGGCTTTGGCCAACCATCGAGCGTCGTAGGTTCTGCCATGTCTCATCAGGATAGAGGCGGACGAATCGTGCCGGTTCGGTGAATTTGTCGACTGGAAAAGCCAATTGATGTGCGAATCGATCGCGACCACCTGGCCGCTGTGGAATCTTGGGTTGATTCCGCCTGAGGCGTTCGAGAGGATAAGCAGTTCGATGCCTAGTTCCAAAACGGTGCGCAGGGGTCTGAGGGATTCTTCGAGCGACCAGCCTTCGTACAGATGGCATCGGCCCTGGAGCACAGCCACTTGGGCTCCTTCGAGGAGTCCGAGGACGAGTTGTCCGGAGTGACCAGGGACTTTCGGTTCGGGAAAACCGGGGATTTCTCGATAAGCGATCCGAGTGGGCTGTTCGATGGCTTGTGCGAGGTCACCTAGGCCGCTTCCAAGGACGATACCGATACGGGGGCGGAAGGACCGATGACGATTCTGGATCCATTGGGTCGCAGCGCAAGGTTCCGACGCACTGGCCGGACGGACTGGCAATCGATGAGAGATGGTGGGAGGCTCCCTAGGTTGTCGCTTAAGGAGTTCAGCGGCGTTGTGCGTTGCGTTTCGCATCGCGATCGAGGACACCGCTCAGGAGGGTTGTCAGACGCGGTTCGGCATCGTTGGCCACGGCGATGATTTTGTCGACATCGGCCGCTTCGAGTGCATCGGGCAGGCACATATCTGTGATCACGGAGAATCCGACGGTTCGCATTTGACTATGGACTGCGACGATCACTTCGGGGACGGTGGACATGCCGACGACATCGGCTCCGATTTGCCTTAGGAAGCGGTATTCGGCTCGCGTTTCGAGGTTTGGCCCCGAGACGGCGACGAAGACACCTTGGTGGGCCACGATATCGGCACTTCTCGCGATGCTCAAAGCATCCTTGATCAGCACCGGATCGTAGGGTTGGCTCATGTCGGGGAAGCGCGGACCGAGTCGATCGTCGTTGATCCCGATCAAGGGGTTTGCGCCCATGAGATTGATGTGGTCTTCAATGAGCATGATATCGCCGGCTTGGAAGTTTGGATTCATGCCGCCGCAGGCATTCGAGACCATGAGGAGTTCGGCGCCGAGGGCTTTCATCACGCGCACCGGAAGGGTGATTTGGTCCAATCGGTAGCCTTCGTACATGTGGAAGCGACCTTCCATGGCCACAACGGGAACTTGGCCCAGCAGGCCGCATATCAATCTTCCGCGGTGGCTCGTGGCCGTAGATTTTAGGAAGTGGGGAATCTGAGCGTAATCGAACTCGGCTTGAACATCGATCTTTGAGACCAAGGGCCCAAGCCCGGTTCCCAGGATGATACCTGCATGGGGCTTATAGTCCCAGGTCTTGCGAATCAGAGCACAAGCCTCTTGGACTTTGTCGTATAGGTCGAGCATGATGGGCCTTTTAGCGAAGGATCATGTCGTCGACGGTTCGACCCGAGGGGATCATCGGCAAGACATGTTCTTGGTAAGGGACTTGGACGTCTAGGACGAAGGGTCCAGGGTATTGGATCATTTCGAGCAATGCCGATTCGAGATCGGATTTATTCCGAACGGTGGCCGCCCCGCAACCGAAGCCTTTCGCGATACCGACGAAGTCCGGGTATCGGTTTTCGGCGTAGGTGTGGGCGATGGTCGAGCCCTCTCCGCGGGCTTCTTCGTGGTCGATCGGTCCCAGGTAGGTGTGTGCGCGGTTCGAGCCCATGAATCGGTCTTCCCATTGGACGACCATACCAAGGTGTTGGTTGTTGAGCAGGAGGACCTTGACAGGCAGTTTTTCGCAATGGAGCGTTGCTAGTTCTTGGATATTCATTTGGAAGGATCCATCGCCGTCGATATCGATAACGAGGGCATCCTTGTGGGCTGCTTGGACTCCCATCGCCGCAGGGAGGCCAAAGCCCATGGTTCCCAAGCCGCTGCTGCTGAGCCAAGTTCGAGGCTTGCGGAACTTGAAGAACTGCGCTGCCCACATTTGATGTTGGCCTACTCCCACAGTGACGTAGGTTTCTCGGTCGATCGTCATATCCGAGAGGGTTCGAATCGCATGCTGTTGCAAGATGCCATCGAAGTCCTGGTCGTATTGGAAGGGGAACTTGGCCTTGAGGTCCTTGCAATGATCGACCCAAGGTTGGATGTTTTCGGGGGGCTCGATGATTTTGTTCAGTTCGCCAAGAGCAAAGCGAATGTCGCTTCGTACAGCGATGTGGGCCACTTTGTTTTTGTTCAGTTCCGACGCGTCGACATCGACGTGGACGATTTTCGCATTTTTGGCAAATGAAGCCAGATGGCCAGTAACGCGATCGTCGAAACGCACGCCCAGTGCAAGGAGCAAATCGCAATCACGGACTGCGTAATTTGCATAGGCAGCACCATGCATTCCTAGCATGTCCAGGCACAGGGGATCTTCGGCCGGGAAAACGCCCAAGCCCATGACTGTCATGACGACGGGGATTCCGGTTTTCTTGGCGAATTCTCGAAGCTCCTCCGAAGCCTCGGCAGTCACGATCCCGCCCCCGCAATAGATCACCGGCTTTTTGCTGTGGCGAATGGCTGCTGCGATTTGACGGATTTGTTCGGGGGGGGCATTTGGGTGTTTGGTCGGGGAGTATCCCGGTAGGTTCATAGGAACGTCCCAGTCGACTTCGCAAGAATCCAATTGCACGTCTTTGGGCATGTCGATCAGGACCGGGCCCGGGCGGCCTGTTGTGGCGATGAAGAAAGCTTCCTTCATCACACGCGCGACGTCCTCGACTTTGGTGACCAAGTAGTGGTGTTTGGTGATTCCACGGCAAATTTCGACGATTGGAGTTTCCTGAAAAGCGTCGGTACCGATGACCGCCGTCGGGACTTGGCCGGTGATCGCAATCAGGGGAATGCTATCGAGCTTTGCATCGGCGATGGCCGTAACGAGGTTGGTAGCACCCGGCCCGCTCGTTGCCATCACGACCCCGACTTTGCCCGTCGAGCGCGCGATCCCTTGGGATGCAAACGCGCCACCTTGCTCGTGCCGAGGCAAAATCGTCCGAAGTTTTCCTTCGTATTTCGTCAGCGACTGGTGCATGGGCATCGAGCACCCCCCGGGATAGGCAAACACGATCTCGACTCCATGATCGACCAGTGACTTGACGACGATGTCGGCTCCCGTCATTACGGGGTTTTTTCGTTCGGTGGGTGCTGGGATCGTCATGAAGGCTCTCCGTAGGAAATTCGGTGTTTTTTGTCGATCGATTAGCGAAATCGGGGACTCTGGATGCCCCGAGCGCTGCCTGGGTTGAGAACTATAGCATTGGGAAGAAAAAAGGTCGAACCAGTATTCGCGCCTAGCTGGACCGATTTCTTATCCGAGCCATGACCAGAAACCACTCCATGTGCGACATTTTGACGTTGCTTGCGACACATTGTCGCTACAGTCTTTGGGGTTTGGTTAAGAGGTTTTGGAATCCACGAGTTGAAATCCAATCAATATCTGCTTTTTGGGTTTTGCGGGATTTGGCACGGAAACTGCACTCCACAAGTGATAGAACTCCAGGTCCAACGCACTTCGATACTTGCTCCGGGCATCATTAACCTCCCAACCGGTTTTGATGGCGAGAATCGACCACAGGTGCGGACCTGGAGTTTTTTTATTCGATGCCCCAGAGTTTGAGTTTCCTCTGGAGGGTTCGTACGGAGATACCCAGGGTGTGAGCGGCGTGGGTTCGGTTTCCGAACGATTTTTTCAGGGCCGATAGGATGGCCTCTTTTTCCAGGTCATGGAGCTTGAAGGTTCCTTGGTTGGGATGGTGCTGTTCGCTCGAGGGGTTTCCGCTGAGGTATTTTGGTAGGTTTCTCAGGGTCAAGACGCCTTCGTCCCCCATGACGAGCATATTTTCGATGACGTTGCGCAGTTGCCGAACGTTGCCTGGCCATTCGTAGGCTTGGAGGTAGTCGAGCAATTCCGGTGCGACTTGTGGGGTTGGACGCAGATGCCTTTTGGCGCAATCGGCTAGGAAGTGATTGACCAGGGTCGGGATATCGTCGGGACGTTTTCGAAGGGGTGGAAGTTCGATGGTAAGGACATTTAGGCGGTGGTAGAGGTCGATGCGAAATTCTCCGTCTTGAACCATTTCTGGAAGTTCGCGGCTTGTCGCGGCAATGAGTCGAATATCGACGTTCGACTCGACGCTTGAGCCTACCGGGGCAAACGAATAGGTTTCCAGGACCCGCAGGAGTTTGGGTTGTAGGGTTTGAGGCAAGTCCCCGATTTCGTCCATAAACAAAGTTCCTTGATCGGCTACTCGGAACCTTCCTTCTCGAGGTTCGGTCGCGCCGGTGAAGGCTCCACGAACGTACCCAAACAATTCCGACTCGATCAAGGAATCAGGCAGTGCTGTCACATTGACGGCGATAAAAGGCTTCTTTCGACGGAGGCTGTTGTCGTGGATGGCCGAAGCGACGAGTTCCTTGCCGGTGCCGGATTCCCCTACGATCAGCACGGTCGCATCGGATGCCGATACTTTTCGGATTTGATCAAAGACTTCTCGCATTTCGGCCGAGTGCCCGATCATTCGGCCGATTCCGCCGGCATCGATCGCGTTTTGCTGTTGGGCCCGAGCTCTCATGGGCAAGTAGCGATTCAATAGAAGCAGCAGCTCGTCGGGCTTAAGCGGTTTGGTGAGATAATCCGAAGCACCAAGTTTCATGGCTTCTACGGCC
>QWPJ01000114.1 GCA_003671195.1 Planctomycetota bacterium | reverse complement strand
GATCCTAAGCGTTTGATCATCTGGGGACACAGTTCGGCAGCCACGCTATCGCTGTTGCTTGCGTCCAAGGATCCTCGGATCAGTAAGTGCATTGCATTGGCTCCCGTTACTGACTTGAAGCCTAGATTCGGAGATATCCTGGTCCAAGAGCCTGCGATGGCCAAGTTTCTGCCAAACCTCAATAACTACATCGTCAGCGGTTCTCCCATCACTTACATCTCCAAGTTGCGATGCCCTGTCTTTATCGCTCATGCGAAAAACGACGACAATGAACCCTTCAAGGGCACGAAAGACTACGTCGATGCCCTTCGCAAAGCGGGTGGAAAAGTTGATTTTCTGGAGTTGGAGCGCGAGGGTCATTATGAACCGCTACTCAAAGCCGGAATCCCGAAGGCATTGGAGTGGCTGAACTAAATAGGATTTCAGGAGGGGGTGGCATCTGAGGTATAAGCCGTTTAGGTAGTGGATCTCCCCTAGAGATTGTTGCTGTTTCAGGGAAATAAACGCAAAGTCGCAAAGACGCAAAGGAAGAGCCTGGCTCATTCGAGACGAGCTTGGCGATGTTCTGACTCGAAGCTAAATCAAGCTCTTCGTCGTCGCGACTTGGCGGCACTGCGTCGGGGAAATCGTTCCTCCCATCGGCCCTGATTTTATGGAAAAACCAAGCCGAAACCAATTCTCAAAAAAATTTGGAAAATGCTTGACTCGGGGGGGGGGGGGATCGGATAAGATGTCTAACTTAGGCTGAGCGTCGGTTGGCCGGATTCCCGACTCGGAGGGTGAAAAACATGAGGGGACTATGGATACTGTTGATTTGCATTTCCAGTAGTACCTTACGCGCTCAAACATGGGATGCCATTTCGGCTGCATGGAAGGCCGAAGTTGGATCGGTTGCTTCCCGTTGCACAGGGATATACAAAATCGAGGTTCTCCCTTCAGGCGAAAAGACCGCAACAACAGTCGAATGTGAAATTGCGCGAAGTGGGCTTAGTTTCTATTCCATTCAAAAACGTGATGGTACGTTTGTTAGCGTTAGTGGAAATAACCCTCGCTATTCGTTTCAACTTGGACGCATTAAAGGACAAGATGAATGGTCGATCACTGCTGTTAAACCAAGTTGCGAGATCGAATCGCAAGCATGGGAGGTTCTCTGCCGAGAGGGATATGGAGCCGGTGCAAACTTACTCTGCCTACCCGTTGTTTGGCGGGAATTGCTATTCATGACGGAAGCCAGTAATTTTGCATCTTTGGAGATGCAGCAAAGTGGAAGTTTTTTGGAGGTAACCTTCGGTATAAACAAAGATATGTATGCCAGCGGTCGATTCCCATTTGAGGAAGGGAAGCTACTTCTTCTAAAAGATTACCCGTATTGGCCTTCAAGAATGGAGTTGATACGCAAAGGAGAAGTTATCTCTGAGGAAATGGTTGAAATGATGATTAAGTCAGGGGTCAGAGGCTCGGATGGTGAGCCTGTTTCAAAGTCGCTGGTTGGCCAAAGGATGGATGACGGCAAGCTAATTGCTGAGTGGACTTACTCCGCTGAAGGTAGGGGTTTGGTACCACAGAAGCTTGAAGTTTCAGGGAACACTTACTCGCGCTACAGCATTGTGAGAACGGATGCGGATGTTGTTTACAACGATGGCAAAGCGTACCTGACTCACTGGGGATTCGCAGAGCCAACAGGGATGCCCACACGAAGCGGCCTCGGACTATGGGGTTGGTTCACTATCGGTGCATTTGGTTTAGCAGTCGTTGTGTTTATATACTTCAAATTTAGACGGTAGAGATGAGTTCTGATGTGTCGCCGTGGATTTACGTTGGTTGAGTTGTTGGTGGTCATCGCGATCAGCGGTATCTTGCTTGGACTGACTTTGACGTCCGTACAAGCGGCCCGCGAAGCAGCGAGAAGAGCTTCCTGCAACAATCATATGAAACAAATCGGTTTAGCACTGATCGAACATGAGATAAGTTTTCGCAGGTTCCCTGCCGGTACCGTCGCACGTTTTCAGGAACTGGAATACACCAGTTGGATGGTTTCGATCCTTCCGCAACTTGGAGAGTTAGCTTGGTTTGAGAAAATTCGTATGCATTCAAGACTGCAAAACTCACCCTTTCGCCCAGTACCTCACCCAAATTTAGCGAGGATTAATCATCATTATGGATGTCCCTCTGACCCACATAGCTCGAGTCTTCAGTACTCCTTACGACATAGCATGCTCGTTGGTCCAACGTCATTTTTGGGTGTTTCTGGGATAAATTCAAAAGATCGTGATGGGGTTCTGTATTTTGATTCACGAGTCAAATCAAGTGAAATCATAGATGGTTTGTCTCAAACCATTTTGGTTGGTGAAAGGCCAATATCGGGGGGCAGTAATTTCGGTTGGTGGTATGCCGGTGTCGGTGTCGACGGGGCTTTTGATCATACGCTCGGTGTGTACGAAGAAGTTGATCCCACAAATCCTTGGATGCCTTGCAATGCTAGAAAGTTTGTGTTTCCTGAGCGAGTCAGTTCGTCAGATTGTGATGGCATGAACTTTTGGAGTTTTCATCCTGGGGGAGCGAATTTTCTTCACGCAGATGGGTCTGTTCATTTTGTTAGTTATGGTTCAGATGACGTGTTGCGCGCATTAGCAACGCGAAATGGGCGTGACTAAAGCGCCTATCCGCCAGGGTCCGGTGGCTGACGCGCTAATGGTAGAGAAGTGCCGCCCTCCGGGCTAAAACCAAGCGGTTTGGAGGTTTTCCGTAGGGTGGGTGAAGCGGGCTTTGCCGCGCAACCCACCACCGAGCATGGGGGATGGCCAAGCAGCCTGATCTCTGCGCGAGATCCCCTACCCTTGCGTCTTTGCGCCTTCGCGCCTTTGCGTTCATTTCTTCCAAGAGCCTGTAGCGGAGGGGATGTCAGGAGGATTCGAATGGGGCTCAAAACGCGGCCGCTGCGAGCCTCGCGCCTCGGATGCACTGCGGGATGCCTACCCCGTCGTACGCATTGCCCACCAATCCGAAACCAGGGAGCTTGGCACTCAATTCCCGGATCCTCTTGACCCGCTCGACATGCCCCACATGGTACTGAGGCATCGCCCGCTCCCAACGTATCAGTCGCTCGTAAGTCGGTCGACTACGGACCCCAAACAATTCCGATACCTCGCGAAATGCGAATTCCAATAGCCGATCGTCGCTCAACTCCATCAAATCGGGCCTGAGAGCACCTCCCATGAAGGCACGCATCACCACCGTGTCGCTCGGACTGCGTCCCGGATACTTCTCGCTCGTCAAACTGATCGCTAGACAATTCCGCTTCTCGCTCGAAGGAGCAATCGCCCCAAAACACAACGCATCGGGTCGAATCTCATCCCGACGTACCGCCATCACCGCAATCGCTGACGATGCATACTCGATCGATCCCAATCCGTCGGCCAACTCTCGATCCACACCCTTGAGCAATCCGCTAGCGATATAGCTCGGGACCGCTAAACAGATCCCATCGAAATGCTCCTGCCTTGTTGTTGCATCCTTGGTCTGGGTTACCCTTACCGACCAGCCCCCGGTCTGGACCCTCTCGATCCGATCGACCCTGTGATTCAAATGCAGTCGGTCCCCAAGCGGCTTGGCTATTTGACCCAACCACCACTTCATCCCTAACTTCGGCGCTGTGAATTGATCGTACCGCGCACCGGATGCTTCCCTCGCCGAACGGATTTCCGCATTATCCTCGCGCCGCTTGGCAAACGCAGCTCGGATCAAACTCCCATGCTCGCGCTCCATCCGCACAAACTGAGGCATCGCTGCTTGCATGCTCAGCTTGTCGGCCTGGGCAGTGAAGATCCCTCCGACAATGGGCTCGATGAGCCGCTCGAAGCATTCACGTCCAAGCCGTCTTACGGCAAACGACTCGACGCTCTCGTCCTGCGAACTTTCGCGCTTTGGAACATAATACTCGCGCAGCACTCTGAGCTTTCCTGAGAGACTCAGAATGGGTGTCGATAGGATTGGCCCGATGCGCGTCGGTTGCATCAGCGAGAAGCCGTTGGGAATCGGAACCAACCGACCGCGATGGACGACTTGGGCCATGCGATAATCTTTGTTCGGATGGATGAACTCTGACTCAAGCCCCATCTGCTTGACCAGCTCCCAAGCGTCCGGGAGCAGGGTTGCAAAGTTGTCTGCGCCGCACTCGATCAAATAAGGTGACTCGCTCGGATCGAGCGTGTCGATCACGCCACCGAAGCGGTCCTGGCTCTCATAGATCTCAACCCGATGGCCTTGCTGCTGGAGATACCACGCAGTCGAAAGCCCGCTGATGCCTGACCCGACGACCGCGATTCGCTTCATTGCCCTAGCCGCCTAAGTGACATGCCAAACCCTAGCGATCAGCGAAGCCGAGGAGTTGACTCGTGCTCGTGCTCGTGCTCGTAATCGTGCTCGTAATCGACTGATTGATTGTACTCGGTCGATGATTCCGAGACACCATCGAATTTCATCGCCATCCGAGTCAACATCGCGACAATCCACTGATCCCGAGCATGGCGATGAAGTCCCTCCAACGATCGCGAAATATCAAATGCGTCGGCGACGTATTCGATCGAAAGGCGATAAACGTCAAGCCGGTCGTGGTCGAAGAAGTTTTCTGTCATGATTGCCACGATTCGATTACGAGCACCGTTTCACTGAGCACCGTTTCACTGAGCACGAGCACGAGTAGGAGCAGGATTTTGTTGCTCCTTGCCTAACCCTACGTTCGAGGTGCTTGCCTTATAGTGTCGCTGGTGGGAGTCGAACCCACACGACCCGATCAAAGGTCCTTGGATTTTAAGTCCAATGCGTCTGCCATTTCGCCACAGCGACAAGTCTCGCTTCGTCCGAGGGACCTTAGTTTAGCCAATAATCCCTAGCCTTGGAAACGCAAAACAGGCTATCCTCAAGCTTGCTATGCCGTGGGGAATGGGTCCTCGATTGGTCTGGCTTTGGCTTGGTTTTCCTTGGGTTTTGAGCTACAATAGATCAGGTTGCGATCCGGTTTTTCCGCTTGCGCGGCTCGGGAAAAAAAGAACTTTCTGAGCCTTCGTCGCGGAGATCCCGAGCAACTGGCCGATATGCAGTGTACTTACCTGCGATTTGGCTACCCTCCCCCTCCAGAAGAAAAACTTTCATGAGCCTTGCGACTTCGACTGCTCGGGCATTGCGATGCATGATTTGCTGCTGTCTGGCTAGCCCGGTGTTGGCACAGGATCCCAAACTGGATTTTTTCGAGTCCAAGATCCGTCCGATCCTCGTCGAGCACTGCTATGAATGCCACAGTGGGACGACCAAGCCTGGAGAGCTCGGTGGACGGCTCCGGCTCGATTCGTCCGCCGCGATCCGGCGGGGTGGAACACTTGGCCCTGCGCTTCTGGAGGGTAAGCCCGCCGAAAGCCTGCTGGTCAAAGCCATCGAGTACACCGACTCGGCTTTCCAAATGCCTCCGGATGGGAAGCTTTCGGAACTTCAGATTGCCGATTTGAAGCAATGGATCGCCGACGGGGCGATCGATCCGCGCCAAGAGGACCCGAGCATGGTTCCAGAACCGACTCTGGACAAGGCGCAGCAGGCCGCCTCGCATTGGGCTTATCAACCCCTGGTCGCTCCTGCGGATATCCCGGTTGTCGGGGATCTTGGGCCCACGAGCGACCCGATCGATCGTTCGATCGGATTGAAGCTTGCTGAACGAGGGCTAGGTTTTTCTGCGGAAGCCGATCGCAGGACGCTTGTGCGCCGAGTCTACAACGATCTGCTGGGTCTGCCGCCGACGTTTTCGGAAATCGAGCAAGTCGCAACGAACGCTTCGGAAGATTGGTACGTTCAACTGGTCGATCAGCTTCTGCAATCCCCGCATTTCGGGGAGCGTATGGCGCGGCGTTGGATGGATGTGGCCCGATACGCCGACAACAAAGGGTATGTGTTCCAAGAAGACCGCGAATACCCTCACGCTTATAAATATCGCGATTGGTTGATCCGGTCCTTCAATGCGGACATGCCTTATAACCAGTTTCTTCGGTATCAGTTGATCGCCGATCGGCTCGACCCTGAGAATCAAAACGCGCAGCTCGACGCGATGGGAATGCTGACCCTAGGTCGTCGCTTTCTGAACAACCCCCACGACATCGCCGACGATCGCATCGACTTGATCACACGCGGTTTGATGGGGGTCACGGCCAGTTGTGCCCGCTGCCACGATCACAAGTTCGATCCGGTGAGTATGGCCGACTACTACTCGCTCCATGGCGCGATGCTCGGGAGCGTCGAGCCGGGTGGCGAGCCATCGGCGATGCGGATGGTCGATAAGCCCGACCAGGGACCGACGAAGATTTTCTTGAGAGGCAACCCGGGGAACCCTGGGCCCGATGTTCCTCGTCGGTTCTTTGGGTTCCTGGCCAGTCATGTGCCGATCGAGATGGGGACCGGCAGCGGCCGGCTCGAGATGGCCGAAGCGATCGTCGATCCGAAGAATCCGTTGACGGCCCGCGTGTATGTCAACCGGCTTTGGGGTTGGCTCTTTGGAGTACCGCTCGTCGACACACCGAGCGACTTTGGGGTCCGGTGCGAGGTACCGGTGCAACAGGTGGTCCTGGACTCGTTGGCTTGGGATTTTATCCAACAAGGCTGGTCGACCAAGCAGCTTGTTCGGCGGATGGTCCTGAGTCGCGCGTATCGCCAACAGAGCTACCACCGCGAGGATGCGTTTGCGATCGACCCTGAAAATCGACTATGGTGGCGTGCGCAGCGTAAACGGATGGACTTTGAATCGCTGCGCGATGCGTTGCTGCTAGCGACCGGTCAACTCGATCCGGCCGTCGGGGGTCCGAGCGTCAAGATCACCGAGTCGCCGTTTCCCAAACGACGAACCGTTTACGCTTACATCGACCGTCAGAATTTACCGCAACTGTTCCGCACGTTTGATTTCGCGAGTCCCGATGCGCATGTACCGACCCGTCCACAGACTACCGTACCGCAGCAGGGCTTGGTGCTGATGAACAGCGATCTGGTCCTTTCGATGCTCGGAACGGTCGGTCAGCAGGCCGAGGGGCTCGGGTCCGATGCGGGAATCGATGCGTTGTTTCATCGTGTTTTGGCTCGATCTCCAAGTCCGCAGGAAAAAGCATGGATGCTTGAGATTTTGCAAGCAACTGGGGATCAGGGGCCCGACCTACCCGAGAGCCGTTGGACGTATGGGACCGCGACGTGGGACCCCGAGACCGGGGCGGTGGTGGGTTTCAAGCCCCTTCCGCGGTTTCACCAAAAGCGATGGCAGGGGATGCAAGACGAGCTGCCCGATCCGGCCCTCGACTGGGCTTTCCTGAGCTCCACGGGAGGTCATCCCGGGCGGCAACTCGATCAGACGGTTGTCCGTCGCTGGACGGCTAAAGAGTCGGTCGATCTTCGCATACGCGGATTGGTACGGCATCCGGCTGAAAAGGGCAACGGAGTGCGAGCGACGATCGTCGTGCGGGAAAAAGAGAAAATCGGACAGTGGACCGTTTTGAATACCAGCAGCCCGACCCATGCCGACGATATCCATCTTGAGCCTGGCGAGACGATCGATTTCGTGACCGATAGCAACTCCGATGCGGATTCCGATACGTTTGAATGGAAGGTTCGCATCGTTTCGACCGATGAAACCCGATCGCGAGGCAACAGCGAAAGGGACTTTCGGGGCGATCGATCCGTACCGCTTGGCGTATGGGAACAAGCGGCCCAGTTGCTATTGCTGACGAACGAATTTTGTTTCATCGACTAAACACACCTTAGTTTCATCGACTCGACCGAGAACCAACTCCGATGCGCGACCTTCCATTCGATCCGAACGACCTGATGCTCTCTCGTCGTGAGCTGCTTCAACGCGGCGGTTTTGGGCTCGGCGCCGTGGCTTTGAGCGGCTTGATGCAATCGTTGGCCGCGAGCGAAAATTCGCCCAATCCGCTTTTGCCCAAAGCTCCTCATTTTCCGGCCAAAGCCAAGCATCTGATCCATATCTTCGCCAACGGTGGGCCTTCCCATATCGACACATGGGATCCCAAGCCGCAGATCGCCAAGTTTGAGGGGAAGGAACTTCCTGGGGAGACCCCCCGGACCGAACGCAAGACCGGGAATCTGTATCCGTCGATCTTCGAGTTCAAGCAGCATGGTCAGTCTGGACTTTGGGCCAGCGAGCTCTTTGAGAAGACCGCAAGCGCCCATGCCGATAAGCTCTGTGTGGTCCGCTCGATGCACGCCGATGTTCCGAACCACGAGCCATCGCTTTTGCTCATGAACTGCGGAGAGCCACGGCAGGTCCGTCCGAGCTTTGGCTCCTGGCTGACTTATGGGCTCGGGACCGACAACCAGAATTTGCCAGCCTTCATCGCCATGTGTCCTGGGGGGTATCCCATCCAGGAATCGCAGAATTGGCAAGCTGGATTTTTGCCGGGGATCTACCAAGGAACCTACATCGATACCAAGCATGAGAGCGTCGAGAAGCTCATCGAGAATGTCGTGAATCGGAAGCTATCTCGGCCAGCGCAGCGTCGCGAGCTGGACATCATCCAACGGATGAACGCTGAGCATAGCCGCACCCGAACCAACGATCCGATGCTTGAGGCCCGAATTCAATCGATGGAACTTGCTTATCGCATGCAGGAAGAGGCGATGGATGTTTTCGACGTATCGAAGGAGCCCAAGCATATCCTCGACATGTATGGGCCCGGTGTTCAGGGTCGGCAGATGCTCATCGCTCGAAAGCTCATCGAGCGCGGCGTTCGTGTCGTGCAACTTTGGCATGGTCAGGGCCAACCTTGGGACAACCACGACAAGATCTTCGAGGGGCACAAGAAGCTTGCAGGAGAGTCCGACCAAGCCATCGCGGCCCTCCTGAGCGATCTTGAGCAGCGCGGGCTACTCGACGAGACGCTGGTCCTTTGGGGTGGCGAATTCGGACGCACACCGACGGTCGAGTTGCCTCAGAAGGGTGCCAACGAAGGGACCGTCAGCGGCCGGGACCACAACCACTACGGCTTTAGCGTTTGGCTCGCAGGAGGTGGGGTCCGGGGTGGCCAAGCTTACGGTGCGACCGACGATTTCGGTTTCAAGTCGGTTGAGAATCGGGTCCATGTCCACGATCTGCATGCGACGATGCTCCGGTTGATGGGATTCGACCACACCCAATTGACTTACCGTTATGCAGGGCGCGACTTCCGATTGACCGACGTCCATGGGCGAGTCATCCCCGATTGGATCGCCTGATCTGCAAATTTTTCCTGGAAGTGCTCTTCCGCTCCAGGATAGGGACTTGGTAAGACCCATGGCAATATAGCTGTCCCGATTGTTTGTCTTCAGGAACCCCTCGATGCTTGCAGGAACTCAAAAAACCGTTCCCCCGCAGCGATTCACTCGGCGATCCGCTTGGCGATATTCGCTGTGTGGATCGCATGGGGTTCGGATGGGCATTCGGCTGGGCATTCGGATAGGCGGTTCGTTGGGCTATGGGGCCGTGGTTTGCTTGATCCTAAGCACCAGTGGTTGCCAGCAATGGCCGGGGAACCATGCGATGCGGCAGTACCAGATCGAGAGCGAACGCTTGCTCTCGGAGTACCGAAGTCAAAAGAAGCGAGCCGAAGAGCTCGAGCAGCGCAATGTGCAGCTAGAGCGTCGACTCGGCGAGAGCGAACGCGAGATTGCCAAATTGCAGGGGCGCAATCCCAGCTCGCGGATGGCCAACAACCCAGGGGCAAGCGGAACTCTGTCGGGGCTGTCCTCGGGATCGATGTCGGGGGGCGGTGGCTTGCCCGACGCCAGGCCGGGTACATCCGGACGGTTCTCCTCGGGAAATATATCTCCGGGAAATACATCGCCGGGAAATCTCAGTCCTGGAAGTTCGGCGTTGGGGCCAGGCGATCCGAGAAATTCCAATCAGTGGCGTCCGATTCCTGGGCGATGATTGGCCCTGGGCGATGATTGGTCTTGAGAGTTTGCTATGTTGATTCGAATCGATGAGTCGCGGGGGCTCGAGCGAATTGGACCGGTGCGTGAGGTCCGCTTTGAAGTATTGCGCAGGCCACTTGGGATGGGTTTTGACGCGACGTTGTTCGCTGGCGACGAGGACCTTCAGACGCGGCACGTGGTGGCTTTTCGTGACACCGAGCCGATCGGTTGTTTGACTTTGATGCCGCCGGAGTTGCGAAGCGGCATTGCCGACCGAGTTCAGTTGCGAGGCATGGCGGTTTTGCAGGCTTGGCAAGGGCGTGGCATCGGTCGTCAACTGCTCGATTACGTCGCCCAACTGGCCGAGTCCCAAGGCTGGGAGCTCTGGTGCAACGCGAGGCTTTCGGCCGTCCCCTTCTATCAAGCCAGCCGATGGTGTATCGTCGGCGATGAGTTCGACATTTCCGGAATTGGTCCTCATTTTCGCATGGAGTGGAGGTCGCCTTGATAAAGATGATTTGCCGTGGCTTTGAAGTTCAAAAACGCGTCGCGTTAGCGATTAGCCGAGGGACACAAGCTGGTTCTCGAAACTGGGAGATATCGATTGAAAGCGATGGGCTCGAGGGGTTTGGTGAATCGGCTGAATTTTCGATTCCGCACACGACGCAGACTTTCGATCATTTGGGGATCGAGCTATCGCGTGCTGCGTCGATTGTCGCTTCGTATGAGCCTTGGCAGCGGGAATCGATCCACGGGGCGTTGGTAGCCCAGGGCATCGCCTCGTCGGCGATTGCGGGGATCGACATGGCGATCTGGGATTGGTGTGGCAAGGCCATGGGATTGCCCGTTTGTAAGTTGCTTGGGGTTTCGCAAAGCCCATCGGTACCCACATCGGTGACGATCGGAATCCAATCGCCCGAGTCGGCCCAACGCAGGTGGATGCAGTGGCTAGAGCTTGGGGTGGTCCGAGCGGTGAAGGTCAAGATGGGTTCGCCCGAAGGGATTCGAGCCGACCAAGCGATGTTTGAGGCTCTGGCAGCTTTGCTCCCTTCGACGGTCCATCGGAGCGTCGATGCCAATGGGGGTTGGAGTGTTCCGGATGCGATTGCGATGTCGCGATGGCTTGCCGAACGGGGAGTCGATCATATCGAGCAGCCGACAGAGCCGAGCGACCTGGAGGCTTTGGCACAGGTCCATCGCGGATCGAGTTTGCCGATCATGGCCGACGAGAGTTGTCGGACATCGCGGGACATACCAGGATTAGTCGGTCGATGCAGCGGGATCAACATCAAGATTCTCAAGTGTGGCGGATTGACCGAAGGGCTCCGAATGATCCACACGGCCCGTGCCCATGGACTCAAGCTGATGTTAGGATGCTACTCCCAAACGAGTATGGGGAACACCGCTGCGAATAGCTTGGGGTCTTTGGTCGACTACATCGACTTGGACAGCCATTTGAATTTAAAGGACGATCCGTTTGTCGGATGCCGATTCGACGAAGGGTACTTGATCAACCGCGACCTGCCTGGACTTGGAGTGACACATGCCTAGACATCCGCAATACGATGCGACCGACCGATTAGCGATCCTTTTGCACGGTGGCATCACCGGCATCCATGGCAAGACGGGGCTGGCGTTGCTGCGATTTGCTCCTGAGCGATGCGTCGTGGTGATCGATCGTCAGACCGCAGGTGGGGATCTCAGGGAGTTGACGGGCATCCCGATGGATCGTCCGATCCCGATCGTAGCGACGGCAAGTGAAGCGATGGCCTATGGGCCGCAGACCCTGGCGCTTGGACTTGCGGCACTTGGGGGGAAGCTTCCTGAGGACTGGATTCCAGACTTGCAAGCGTCTTTGCAAGGCGGGCTCAATATTCTCAATGGTTTGCATACATCGCTAGGGAGCGATTCTCGGTTGGCACCGCATCTGCAAGACGGCCATTGGATATGGGACATACGCAAGGAGCCTGCTGGATTGAGTTCCGGGATGGGCTTAGCGCGGCTCTTGGGTGCCAAGCGGGTGCTGTTTGTCGGGACGGACATGTCGATCGGAAAGATGTCGGCGGCCATCGCGTTCCATCGAGCGGCCTTGGCCCGGGGCGTGCGATCGAAGTTCATGGCCACAGGCCAGACGGGAGTGATGCTCGAGGGTGATGGCATTCCGCTCGATGCGATCCGTGTGGATTTCGCATCTGGGGCTGTGCAGCAGGAACTCATCGCCTGTGCGCAGGACCGCGACGTGGTGTTTATCGAGGGGCAAGGATCGCTTTTGAATCCGGCTTCGACGGCGACATTACCGCTTTTACGCGGTTCGCAGCCGAGTCATTTGGTTTTGGTGCATCGCGCGCAGATGCATCATCTGCGTGATTTCAAGTGGGTGAAGATTCCGCCGTTGCGTGATGTGGTCGCGATGTATGAGAGCATCGCCAGTGCGGGAGGGGCTTTGGCTCCCGTGAGGGTCGTGTGCATCGCGATCAACACGCATGGTTTGAGCGACGCGGAAGCTCGATACGAGGTCGAAAGGATCGAGGCCGAGACGGGATTGCCGACTCAGGATGTCGTCCGGTCGGGCGCAGACCGGTTGCTTGCAAGCTGCGGGCTGTAGGCCCACTTTGTTTTTTTGGCCTCCGTTGACTTCATGCCAGCGGGGCCAAGACTTGCAGCTACGCCTAGCTAGCGAATTGGTAGGCGCGGTTTCGGAAGAGGAACTCGGTGAGATTTCCTTCGTGAGGCTGGAGCCAATTCAAGCGGTTGGTGGCGACGGCGCCGATGTTGAGGCGATCGATGTTCACCGCGTTGGTCAGATCATCGATCCAGGAGGGATCGGCGGTCAGGGCCGTGCCGATGAGGGTCTGACCGATCGATTTGATCATGTCCTTTTGAGGGCACTCGACGACCGAGACGAACGGGAACATGTACTCTTTGGACGCGACCCCTCGACTTGGCGAGTCGGCATGTAGCACCATGGGTCGCAGGTAGGCACAGCGTTCTTGTTCGACAAGTCGTGGACCGTACGATGCGGTCATGTCGGTGACTCCCGACTCGGCGAGATCCTGTTGGATCATCGACCAGGTTCCCGTGGCCATCTGTTTGTTGGTGAAGGCTGCGAGTTGGGCGTTGGGGTCCTGGGGTGGCAGGGCTTCCATGGGTCCAATTTTGGCGGCGATCGCTTCGGCGATCTTCTTGGTGTGCCGCGAAGCCCAGATGCCTGAGCAGTTGATGCATCCGCGACCTGAGTTGCTCGCAACGCTCTCGACCATCATATCGAGGTAGTCTTCCCAGCGATCGACAACATCATCTCCGATGAGAATTTTCGAGAAGCCTGGACCGTGGGCTTGGACGCGTGGGTTGCCTGAGTATTGCTGAACGGTCTGCGCGCTACCGAAGATCATGCTTCGCTCGCATTTGGACATGATTGTCGAGCCGACATCGTGTCCACCTGGGTAGAGGCAGAAGGCTTCGGCGGGGATTCCAGCGGCGATAAAGGCGCTGATCATGCGGTAGGGGGTCCAGGGTTCTTGGGAACCTGGTTTGAGGACCAATCCGACTTGGAGAGGGACGGCCGGAAGCCACAGGGTGTGGACCCCTGGGGAGTTGTTCGGCAGGACCGCACCTAGGACGGGGGCTTGGCATTGGTAGCTGACGGTCACGCCGCGGTTTTCTTCGCCGTAGCCGCGGGTGTAGACATCCAGGGGCAGACCGCGGGTCAAGCAATCGAGGATTTTGGCCATGTTGCTCAGCACGAAGCAATTTTTCTTCATGTTGCTCTGGCACATGTGCTCGGGGAGCCCGGTGCTGGCCGATTGCTGATAGATAAAATCGCTAACGGTTTGGATTCCATCTCCGACGCTCAGCGGTTCGTGTTCGAAAAGCTGGGCAGCTTTTTGGCACTTTTGGATCAAGTCCTCGCAGGAGAACTTGCGCAGCGCTTTGCGAGCTTGGTCGGCTCTCCTCATATCGAGTTGAACCATTCCGCCGGTGACTTGTCCGATCTTGGCGATCGGTTCACCGGTATCGAAGTGGATCACATCGAAGGTATCGAGGGAGTTGTAGGGTTTACCCCAGCGTAGCGGTTGGATGGTAAGCATGGTTTAGCGAATTTTCAGAAGCGGATAGTTTAGTAGACGCCGACGGTGGTCGAAGAGGCAAATCCTCGGTAGGGACGCACTCCGGAGACACCGTCCCAGGGGTATTTCGAATAGGGCATTTCGCGTTCGCCTTCGTCTCGCTCGAGGAAGCCTGGGACGAAGAACTCTTTGGTCATGGTGTAGAGTTTGACCCGACCGGTCTGTCCGTAGGGAACGATTTTATTGGAGTCCTCAAAGTCGACGATTTCGACAACCGCCCTGGGTTCCGGGGCATAGTAGGCGATCGTGTAGTTGTCTTCGTCGGTGATCGGGCGAGAGCAAGCTAGCCCCATGAGGGTGTTGCCGTAGGTTGGGGTCATGTACACGCCGCTTTGTTCGGGGAGCCCTTCGAGGAGCTCCTCGACGCAAAAGCGGGTCCATTGTGGGGTGAATTCGGTTCCGCCAGAGAAGATCCCTGTGATGCCGCATTCGCGAAGCGTCGTGCCTTTTTCGGCCAAGCCCATGGCGAGGGATTCCAGGAGTTTCGGGGTGGCGAACATGCACTTGATGTTGTGGTTGGCCGTAAGGATCGTGATGGCTTGGTCGATGCAGTGCTTCTTGTACTCTTCGAGATGTTCCATCCACCCCTTCTTGATGAGCTTGATCACCCATCGAGGATCCAGGTCGATGCAAAAGCAGATGCCGCCCCGGTATTGGCACAAGTGCTCGACGGCTAGCCGCAGACGGCGTGGGCCGGATGGTCCTAGCATGAGCCAATTGGCTCCCTTGGGAAAGTACTGATCCGGAAGGGTGTGGCTAAAGAGTTCGTAATCGATTCGGAAGTCATCGATGACCACTCGGCTTTTGGGGATCCCGGTCGTCCCGCCGGTTTCGAAAACATAGGTCGGTTTGCCGGCGAGGCCTTTGGGGATCCAGCGTTCGACCGGTCCGCCACGGAGCCACTCGTCTTCGAACATAGGAAATTTTTTCAGGTCATCAAATGTCTTGATTTCTTTGAGCGGATCGAACCCGAGTTCGGCTTTTTTGCCCAGCCAGAAGGGGGACCCGGTCGATTCGTGGAAGTGCCACTGGACGGTCTCGTAGGTGTGTTGATCAAGTTTTTTCTTGGCTTCGGAGACATCGGTAGGATTGGCGAGCCAAGCAGGTGAAGTGGCAGTCATGGGGATCGATCGGAGGTGGTGAGGTGGAAAAAAGAAGCAAACTTCGGAGAGTAAGATTGTAGCCAGATTTCAAGGGGCGAATACACAAAGGCCCCTGATTCCCGGTTGGCTAGTCGGGGTTGGCGAGTCAGGACCGGCTAGTATTAGCCGATGGAATCGGTCGGCTTTGGGCCGAAGATCAGGTTTGGTTCAACCAGGCGGCGATCGCTTCGAGAAGGCTTTTGCGTTGTCCTCGGTAGGAATGGTCGGCTTGGGCAACGACCGACAAAGCGTGGTTTGAGCCGAGTTCCTCGGCAAATTTGGTTTCGAGGGCTAGATCCACGTCGCGGAAGTTGACCGAACCGTGGCGAACCTCTTGTTGGCCGAACACCCACAGGCTTGGGATTTGGATTTTTGACCAGTAAGCGAAGTAATCGTATTTGTCGCCACTTCCGTATTTATCGATAAAGGTAGCGGCCGAGAGGAGGTTTGCCAGCGGGAAGCGGACGCGCATGATGTGGTGGGGGAAACCTTTGGCGCACCATTCGTTGGCCTCTCGCAGGTGATTGTCGAAGACCTCTTGTTTGGCTGGATCGTTCAGGAGCAGTTCGGTATTGAGTCTTGGGGGCGAGAGGGCCACGAAGCGATCGAGTTGGGTTGTGGATTGCGCAAGGGCGTAGGAGGATTTGACCGCACCGAGCGAGTGGGCGATGCAGCCGATGTTTTTGTATCGCAAATTTTTGCAGAAATGGATCCAGGCGTTGAGATCGAACTGGGCATCGGAGATGGTCTCGAACATCGAGCCCATGCGGGCGGGTTGATCGGCAGAGCCGAAGGTTGCAAGGTCATGGCCACGGGTATTGATCAATAGCCAGGAGTGGCCCAGACAAGCCATTCCTTGAGCCAGGTCGGTCAGGAGGGTTGAGCCGTAGAAGTTCCCGTTGACCCCGTGGACGATGATCCAGATCCAATCGTGGTTGGATGGGTTGGGTGAGAGGAACCCATGGAGTTTGATTCCATCGGTTGTTTGTACGTCGACAAGCGAGCCGAGCATCGGTGGGGGGGCTTGGGGGTCAAGGTTCAGAAGTTTGGGGAAGCCCGGCGGCAGCCCAATTATAGATTAGAACCCTGATTCTCCCAAGACGAAGCGTGTTGGCACCCGTTGCGGCAGCGGGGGCTTCGGCCGTAGCCACCTGTCGCCAGACGGTGGAGACGTTTCGCGGGGCCGCACCACGTGTGCCGGTTCCTCGGATGCTAGCAAACAGGGGTCTAGATCTGGTGCCAGGCACCTGCTGTGGGGCGGATGGATGCTAGCAAACTCGGGGTCTGGATCGGGTGCCAGGCACCTGCTGTGGGGCGGATGGATGCTAGCAAACAGGGGTCTAGATCGGTGCCAGGCACCCGCTGTGGGGCGGTCGGATGCTAGCAAACAGGGGTCTTGATCGGTGCCAGGCACCCGCTGTGGGGCGGATGGATGCTAGCAAACTCGGGGTCTGGATCGGGTGCCAGGCACCTGCTGTGGGGCGGATGGATGCTAGCAAAGTGGGGTCTAGATCTGGTGCCAGGCACCCGTTGCGGCGTTGCTACGCTGGAAAAAACGCTACCACAACACTCCGCAAGATGAAACCAGCTACGAGCAATGGAATCGCCAAGCGGTACCTCTTTCTCCAAAGCCACATGGCACCTAAACCAAGCAGTGGAAATTGTAAAAAACCAATGATTGAGTCGCGGAGAAATGAATTGCCGTACACCCGATTCCAATCCTCCGGGGTTCGTCCCGGGATCTGTGCATAGGCAAAAAATGAAAGCTGCACGGTGCCAGCTATTAGGCACAGTAAGGAAGCTATGCCAAAAATGCAAACCGGTATGACTCTCCAACGAAAAGTTTCCGTTTGCTTCGGTTCGATCTCGCATTTGTTGGGCGGATGGTAAGGATTGAATGATTGCAATTTAATACCTGTTCAGCTTCGATTTCACGATGCACGAAAGAATCCATGTAAGTCCTGGGTTTGTCCTATTTAGCGACTTCGAAATTTTTTCGAGCTACCTACATTCTATCCAAGTGGAAATGGAGCTTGCTTTCGAGAAAAGCAAGCCGCTTAATTGTGATCGGATCGTCAATGGCAAAAACGATCACATCTGGACCAGCATGCGGCGACAAATGGATGGAAACTACAGCGTTGCTACTACGGCAAAATCGTAACAACTTATCGCTCGAACCCCATACTAAGTCTAAAATTGCCATGATCGCAACATCAAAGTCGGCGGCAGGATGCCGTTCAATCTCAAGCGTCCATTCTTGATAGTCCAAGTTCGGATGTGTTGCGGCGATCTTTGCATTGCTTTGCCGCCAAATACGAGTCGGCTCGACACCAGTAATCAATGAAATCGTAGCCAAGTCGACAGAATTCGGTGCCGCAATGCACAATGAAACCGTTATTTGGGCTTTTGGATTCATTCGGCAGGCACTCCCTCAAAATCAACGCGGATGCCTTCAACTTCAAAATCCTTTTTCTTTGCCGGATATTCCTCAAGCACTTCATCCCAAGTCATGTCTGTCTCGACCTTCTCATTACCGCTATCCTTCTTAACCGGCATTAGAACTACCTTGCCGTCTTTATCCTTGTAGATATTGTACTTGCTAACCTTCGACTCTCCCACATAGTGTCCCTTGAATTTGTGTGCGTCGATCTTCTTGATGTCCTTATCCGGTACTTTCTTCAAGTCGCCATCGACTAGCAAAATAGAAGCGGTGAATAGCTGCCCATCTTCTAGCAATGAATTCAGACCAAATGCCGATAGCCTCACCACGTATCCTTGACTCTCATTTAGAGTCGAGTCGGTAGCATACGAAAACTCAGCATTTACTCCTGACTCTGGAGAATAACTGGCTTCCAATACAAATCCGCCAAGAGGGGATCCGTTTTTGGCTATAGCATTCGAGTGCGAAAAAACGACTGAAACAACTGCCAAAAATGCAGCAAAAAAACGTGCGAACATGTGGTTTCTTTTCGAGAACTAAACAGACAACTTCGAGGAACGGCAACCATCACCGAGTGGCCGCCAAAGGAGTTTCTAAAATTAAACGCGGCCGACCGGCCAATTCGGTGCATGGTTTTGTTCTGGCTGTTTTTCGTGCTCGTGCTCGTGCTCGTGCTCGATCGAGAATGCGATTGTATCATTCCGTTATGGTCGATGCGCTGCTCGGGCGGGAATTTGGTCATGGATTGGCTAATGGAGACAAGGCGCATGATCCGCGAGTTGGGGAACGGCGGTTTATGGGCCGTAACGGAAGTCGCGTTGATGCCATGCACGCGAAGCGTTCGATTACGAGCAGGAGCACCGTCGGAGTCCTGAATTCCCTATCAGATTCCTCGGGCACCCAACTCTCTGACTTTGTTTAGCCAAGATTTGCGGAACGCATCTGTTGACATGCGAATTGGTCCGATTGCAGTGATTCGAACTCTTCTGATACCGACAAATTGCATGGTGAGGTTCTTCATGGCCCTGTGACTTGGACAACCGTAGATCAACCGGTAGTACCACGTCGGTTGGTCCATCGTGCAAATCAGTCTTGCAGATTTTCCCGACAGGTACTTATCCCACAAAAGCGATCCTTCCCGCTTTTTGAAGGCGAACCCTGGCACCAATACTCTGTCAAGAAAACCTTTCAAGATAGCGGGGACAGACCCCCACCAGACCGGATAAACCCATACGAGGTGAGAAGCATTCCGGATAAGTTCCTGGCACATGATAAGGTCGGGTTCAAGCTCCGTGCGCTTTCGATAACCGAACTGCAGATTGGGATCAAACTTCAAGTCCCGAATTCGAAGGATATCGATCTTACGCTCCTTAGCACCTTCCAAATAGGCACTTGAGAGTGCAGCGCAATAACTCTCCGGGTCCGGATGTCCATCAATGACCAGTATCCCGCCATGCATGAATAGCTCTTTCATTCAAGTTGACGAATTGCGATGCGTAACGAAAACGATGCCTGTGGGCCAAGAGATCTCGTCACGTCGAAAAAAAGACCGCGCACTTCGGTGCAGCGGCTTGTTCTGGATTTTTTTCGTGCTCGTGCTCGTGCTCGATCGATCATGCGATTGTATCATTCCATCCCGGTCAACGCGCTGCTCGGGCAGGAATTTGGTAATGGATAGAATAACGGAGATAAGGAGCATGATCCGCGAGTTGGGGAACGGCGGTTTGTGGCCCGTAACGCAAGTCGCGTTGATGCCATTCACGCGAAGCGTTCGATTACGAGCACGAGCACCGTCCGCCACGGCGGACTGAGCACGAGCACGATGGGATTCTGTGGTCGCGTAGGCCAGAACGCTTGCGATCACTTAGCCGCCGGATTAATCGCACCATCGTTAAAACGTACCGTTCGGCGGCTTAGGTCCATCGCTGGGTTCCATTTCTTTGGTCGTCGCAGCCCTCATTTCGGAATCACTAGCCCGTCTTGCTTCGACTGGACCAAGGAACCAATCAAACGAGCTGTCTTTGGCGCAATCCAACCGACCAATGTTTAAACGCAATGAAAGATCATGAAGGACAAAAAAACTCGCGCTCCCATCTTCTGTCGCTCGAATTTTCCAATATTCCCCTTCGGACGGCACGAGGTTTTTGCTCTGATCAAAAGAGGCGGCTTCAAGCAATGCCTCTGCGAGCGCTCTGAGTCCATCTGGATCGCCGTAAATGCCTATCAACGGATCCTCATCGTCAAAGGGTTCATAGTAATGAATGACAACGTTTTGCTTTTTCTTCATCGTAGTGGGCTCCGCTTCTATTTCGACTAGGGGTCTAGAACGGTGCCAGGCACCCGCTGCGGCGTTCTCGTACTCGTCCTCAGTCTGCGGCGGCGGACGGTACTCGTACTCGTACTCGAAGCGCCCTAGTATAGCTATCCGGCCTATTGGTTCGCAAGTTCCTGTGAACTGCCTCGATCATTGATCGGCAGCGCCGCAGTTCAAACAGCCATCGAGTACGAGTACCGTTGCACTGAGTACCGCTTCGCTGAGTACGAGTACGACGAAATCCGATGAGAGGGCACCTGTGGCGGTGTGGGCCCATGGAACTAACTTTGGGATTCCAGAGATTGGGATGTGACAAGCGGCCCGATCTACCAACTCCAGATCCTCATGGTTTTTCCACACCGAAACACCCATCGGATCTCCGAGCCGATCCTCATGAGTCGCAACCGAAAACGACTGAGTCTCATGCGGCACAACTCCTGCTCCCACCGCAAGGCGTCTCGGAGCTTGTGGCTATCCGGCTTGCTATCCTGCTCCCTGGCCAAACGATAAAGCTTCCAATCGGCAAAGTGAATGGCATCGAGCAGGATCGCTCGATGGCCGTCGAAGTGATGGCTCTGTGCATACTCGCGAAACTCGCGTCGATACTCTCGACCTAAATGCTTGGTACTCTCAGGCAGTAGCGACCTGGTCTGCGAAATCCGCTTACGCAAAAGCGTCTCGCTAGCCCGATCCAGCTCAGCCGAGTCTAGCTCAGCGCGGGCCAGCTGAGCCGAGCCCGATTCGAGCGATCGATTCCAGAAGACCAATCGCTTGGCAAGTGCAGCTTGGAGGCGCTCAAGCTCCTGGTGTTGCTCGAACTCGTTCGACGATGGCTCTTGCATGCTCCAGCTCAGTGGTCAGTTCCTGTAGGTCTGGGATGTTCTCGTCTCGCTCCAGGATCATCCCCTTGACCTCTGCGAAGCGGACTACCCGATCTAAAAGCTCCCAAATCTCGTCTTGGGTCGCTCGGCTATGGCTGTCGACCCAAAGACCGTCCTCGATGTATCCACCCACAAAGTGCAATTGGACAATCCGATCCTTGGGCAGACGATGCAGGAATTCTACTGGATCGAATCGGTGGTTTGACGAATTGATGAAAAGATTTGTTACATCCAACAGCAATCCAACATCATTCCGATCGCAAAGTTCGCCCAAGAATTCTGCCCCATCATAACTCTCTGTGGGATAACGGATCGTGTCGGTGATGTTTTCCAGGATCAGTGGGGTTTGGATGGCATCCTGCAATCGCGCAATGTTGTCGTGGAGCACTCGCAGCGTCGCATCGGTTTTTGGTAGCGGGGTCAAATGACCGATATCGATTCCACCGGCTCGAGTAAAGGCGATGTGTTCGCTGCACCAAGCCGGCTTTAACCGATTGACCAGATCTGCATAGAGTTTCAAGTACGATGCATCGAGGCCTTCGGCACTCCCTAGGGACATCGCCAACCCATGCGGGATCAATGGGAAGTTGTTTGCGAGCAGATCGAGCTCAGCCGCTTTAGAGTCAATCGGTTCAAAGTAGTGGTCTGCGGTGATCTCCAAGAAATCGATCGAATCGCGGCAATCAAACAACTTCGATAAAAAGGGCTCTCGATAACCAATTCCAACACCCAGCTCGGGCAATTCAGACCAATTCACCAAGTACCTCCCTCATTGGAATATCCACCGATGCCAGCTTAGCACAGCCGCTAGCTGCCACAACCGCCACAGCCGCCTCCGCCACAACCGCCACCGCCACAGCTTGAACCGCCGCCGCAACTAGAACCACCGCCGCAGCTTGAACCATCGCCACAGCTCCCACCGCAACCTGCGCCTGAGCACCCCGAGACGTTTGCAGCCGACTTGCGGTAAGAAACAAAAAGGGGATCGAGCTGACTACCCTGGAGCGAGGAGATTCCAAAGACACCCATCGCCAAGAGGGGCATCGATGCATCGCCAGCCAACGCCAAGACCCCTGATCTAGTCGAATGTCTCGAATGAGCAGGCTCGGGTACGGTGTTGCGTAGACTGCGAACCGAAACACAAGCGGTCTGAATGTCTTTTAGGAATTGAATGCCGCGACTGCTCAAGCGAGTCCGAAGCGTCACCAGATAGAACAAGAAACCGAGGATGAATAAGCCGAACCCTAAGAAAGCGACGTTGCTACGATGCTCAGACAGCGCGTGCAAGAGTTTGTAGACTCCGAGTCCTTCGATCGCTAGAAACGTCGACCATATCGAGAGCCGAACCGTTGGATCGATAGGTCGATTGTTCAGGAGTTCTTCGTCCTTTACCCACTTGCGATAAATCTTGCTTGCCTCTCTGACGCTCAATCGTAGCGAACCATTAAAAACACTGGCCCCATCATGAGGGACTTGGAAATGTTTCAGCAGGCCCTGCTGCAATAGTCCAAAGTTCTCGATGGGTTTGCCTTGCAGATCTGTCTTCCATTTGGGGGTGTCTCCCGCCACCTTTTTCAATAGCCCCGTCGGTGCCGACTCCTGGACAATCCAACCTTCCTCGACCAGTTCGACCATCGCCGTTCTGATCACCTCCGTATCGCCCCCGCGAAGGTAAGCGATCGCATAAGGGTCCAGGAGTTCAGGGATTTTCAACCGGGGCAAATCCGAGCGGGTCGACCGATTCACAAGAATCCTTGTTGCGATTAGACCAATCACGACCAAAACGCTAAAGAGAAACAAGAATTCCGGTCCAGGAAGATGGATGACCGGATCGAGCAACCAAAGACCACCGTGAGCGAGCACTTGTTCGAGCATTTGTTAAGCTCCCTTTACCAGAAGAGGAACCGGAGGATGTTTTCCTATTTTTTCTTTCTATTGTACATGGCAGGATCGGTGCTAAACCATGGCGCAGGTTCATCAATTCTTAACCGAAGTCCCTCGTTTCCTCGGTTTTTGGAGATTCGGTGCCAGGCATCCGCTGCGGCGGGGTTAGAAAAGCCTCCACCGTCTGGCGACAGGTGGCTACGGCCGGTGACCCGAATCGTCTGCTGCCAAGTCGGAGCTAGGCGGCCGTTGCGGTGCGAACAGCCATCGAGCTCTTCTTGGCCTCCGTCGGCTTCATGCCGGCGGGGCCAAGACTGGCAGCTACAAGGGCCATGTTGCGGGTCTGTTTTTTTCCTCCGCCGCAGGGCGGCAGAAGAGAAGAACGGGCTGGGGCAGATTGCACGAACGTTTGGATTCAGCGAGCGGTGTTAAAGAAACGTGTGGCTGAGAACACGAGTTATCGCCGCTTCGCTGCAATCCATTGTTAGCGGATACTGTCTGAGAATTCTACTCTCGCTTTAACAGATGGCATGGCTGACTCGCCAACCAGAAGGGAGGCTCAAGCATGCGATTCAACACATTCAGCTGGAACACTTCCGGATTCACGATAATTCCTCCGTCTTTTCGAAGCAATATCCCAACGTCCAAGACGTGAAACACGAGGTCGCAAGAAAAATCAGCCAGGGCATCAAAAGCCAGTCGATAAATCGCCTCCTGGCTATCATTTCCAATTCCCTCACGGGCCGGATTGAACCAGATATCCACCGATGCTTTGATTCCCCATGATTCTGCGCAGGCTTCTCTTTGATATGGTTTCATGTCCGAGACAAAAGCATCCGCACATCCCAGGGCGAGATCAAACCCGCCTTCATGTTCGTCACCAAAGTAGGGCTTCTTTCGAAGCCAATCTAGAATCTGATCTTTATTCAAGTCCGCCATTGCGAGATTCCACTGACGACTCATTTAATCACTCCCGGAAAAACTTTCTTTATTGAGCCGTCGGGCATGACGACCCATATCTCTTCGAGCTTCTCACGAGTTGCGCTGTCTGGCGTGTCTCTCCTGCCTTGAATGGCATCAATAACGTCGCGGATTTGCCCTTCCGTGAAATCGATTTGTAGATCCAGAACAATTCGACCGGCTTGGGTGCCTACTTTATTGTCAACCGTATTCGCTATGTTCTTAGCAGGCGTTGTCGGCTTTGGCGAATAGATATCAAAGTAGTCGCCGAACAGAGCATAAGATTCAAATGTTTGCATCTCGCCTGGGGTTGCCCCTGAGAGAAACAGGGAAATTGCATAACCGGGGAAAACAGTATCAGAGTCCAAGGGGTTGGAAGCTACTCGAACGGGAGTAGCCGCAACGGCATTCTCGTCGTCCTGAGCGAACCCCCAATTTGCAACAAGCAATAAGTGGAGGCACAAGCCAAATCTTAGATACATTGTGGTAACGTCTCCTAAAGAGTTAACGAACCCGATGACTGAGCGGGGACAGGTAATTTTTCCATCAGGAAGCGGCCGAACCCCCGCTTCGGTCCATCGGATTGTTCGTCCCCTCTGAGTGTCGACGAATATGTAGTAACTCGCCCCGATTCATCGATCTGACGTCTTTCGCATCGAGGGTAATGCAAGCAACAGTCGATCCGTCACCATCAACAAACTCGACCTCATACGCGGAGCCATTTGCATAGGCATGAACGACAGCACCAACATCCCCCGCAAACAGACCAGACATGGGTCTATCCGATGTCAAAACAACCATTGAGTGTTCAGCGATCATCAAGTACCCCCAGGGTAAGCGGTAACCAATCGAGGTGGCGAATTCTCTTCTACGATCCAAACAGCAACAACCCCACCGGGACGACGATCGTCAGTCCCAATCTCGCCTACTGTTTCGTATTTTACACCGTACGTAGAAGGTTTGGCAATGAAGTTCTCACAGGAAGTGGCGATAGTAAGAAGATCATCGCGAAGTTCTTCCCGGTTTTGACGAGTATAGCCGACAGAAGCGAACCAAGCGGCCTTCGTTCCACCAACCGGATGCGCTGGATTGAGGAGGTAGTCGCAGAGTTTTTCCTTGGTGACGATCGATTTTTCAGCGTCAGGAAACGCCATTTGTTCTCCAAGGCACGAACGTTACCAATCACGTGGCGGCGGGAGATTGGTCAGGGTTCAAGTCGCACGTATTCCGCTGCTCACGTGCATTGGATTGTTATCCGCCGTGTTGGGGCAACAAGGCGAGAAGTGCAGCAAACGTATCGCAGTACAGGATACCCGCGTCGTTTGAGAGCCCAATAGTGGGTAGCATAAATACGGCGTCATCAGAACGCGTCATGTCGAACGCAAAAAGTTCGCCTCCGCCGTTGGTGCCGATTGCGAAGTAATGAGACGCGTAGACGGGAAGTTCGTGTTCAGCGTTCAGTACCAATACCTCGGACGAAGGCCATAGCACGATATACGACCCATCTTCTGAATCGTCATCGCCGAGAAATGTTTCACCACCGTCAGTCAGGCGCAGTAGTCCGAGATAATCCGCAGGCAGAGAAAAGCCCGTCGTTTTGACCAACCGGTTAATCGCGGCGTCAGAAGCAGGTTCCGCGGTATCCAACCAGTGCGGAAGTGTCGATCTGATTTTCACATGATCAATCATGATTTCAATCGGATAACGACCGTGGTCACCGATGTCGCCGTAGACCATGATTCAAAAAATCAGGAAAGCACCGTCGGCGACTGCGGTGCACCACATTTTTCGTGCTGCTTCTCGTACTCGAATCGATCCAGTATATCAATCCTCCCCATTGGTCCGCAAGTAGCTGCGAACCGCTTCGATTAACGATCGGCATCACCGCAGTTCAAACAGCCATCGAGTACGAGTACCGTTTCACTGAGTACCGTCCGCCGCGGCGGACTGAGTACGAGTACGACGAAATCCGATGCAAGGCACGAACGAAAAGATCACCGAGGACAAGGAGTTGCGTCACCAGCATACGCGATGCCGTATCCGGTCGCAACAAGCCGAAAACAGCTCCTTGGGTGGAATGCCCCAGGCCCCCGGTCGGCTCGTCCGACCGGAAGCACAGTTTCATCAGCTAGCGGGAGGCTGCGTCGTAAAGTGGGGATTGTGGAGATGATCCGCCTAGCCGACGAACCTTGGGCTCCGGTGGCTCAAGGCCACCCGGGGGCCGAGGTCGAACGATCAGTATGCGTGGCTCTTCGAGGCACGAACGACCCCGATGACCGAGCGGGGGCAAGTAAATTTCCCATCAGGAAGCGGCCGATTCCCCGCTTCGGTCCATCGGATTGTTCGTCCTTCCTTTGGCCACTGATTCGAGAATGGTACGAATCGCCTTGGCTCG
>QWPJ01000117.1 GCA_003671195.1 Planctomycetota bacterium | reverse complement strand
TCGATCAGTATGCAGCCTTTGCCGACAATTGCCCCGACGGAGCCCCCAAAGTCGGTAGCAAGAAACCGAATCCTTTCGGGCTCCATGACATGCACGGTAGCGTTTGGGAATGGACCCTAGACCACTATGCATCCGATAGCTACTCAGGTCGCCAAGGCAAAACGCTCAGCGTATCCGAAGCGCTCGTGATGCCTAAAGAAAAAAGCTCGCGTTGTGTACGTGGCGGTGGATGGCAAGACCCTCCTGAACGCCTCCGATCCGCCGCGCGGCTTGGCTCCGACGACAAGGTCTGGAAAGACGCCGATCCGAACGTCCCCAAAAGCCCCTGGTGGTTTACCGATGACCCCGCTCGCATGGTCGGAATGCGATTGGTCCGATCGGCCAAGCCCCTGCCCCAAGAAGATCTCAAAAAGATCTGGGGAGTTGACAATAACGAGATCAACGAGGATGTCCTGTTTCGACTCGAAGAAGGGCGTGGAGCGATCGGGATTTCCGTTCCTGAGCTTCTGCAAGACTTCAAACGCAAGAAGTAAAAACGCAACCTAATCTTCCTGTAAAAAGAGCCAACATTATGAATGCACAAGCACAATCTGCTTCCGGTTTTCAGTGGGATTGGAACCTACCAAGGCTGTTTATCCGACGATGCAGGGAGAAGGGTGCTCAGCTAAAAGTCGCCGATTCCTCCGGAGTCAAGCTCTCCGGAAATGATCTGCTCCTGCGAACTTTAGCCCTCAAACGCATCATCGATCGCGAGGTCTTGCAAGCCCGCTTCAAAGGGCTCGATGAAAAACAGGTCGGAGTACTGCTCCCACCGACCGTACCGGCCGTCGTGGTCAATATGGCTCTGACTCTCTCTCGACGCGTTGCAGTCAACCTGAACTACACCGTCTCTGAGTCCATCATCAACCGATGCATCGAACAAGCCGAGATCAAGCACGTTCTGACCAGTCGCAAAGTCATGGAAAAATTGGGCATGAATCTCGACGCCCAAGTCGTCTACCTCGAAGACCTCAAAGACAAAGCCACCTTAGCAGACAAAATCGTCGCCTTCACGCAATCGAAGTTCCTGCCCGAAGCGATTCTGGCTCGCCAATTCCAACTTCACAAAAACAAACCCGATGATCGTCTGACCATTATCTTCACCTCGGGCTCGACCGGGGTGCCCAAAGGGGTCCCGCTGAGCTTCAACAACATCGCCTCGAACGTCCAAGGCTTCGATGCGACCATCCACGTGCGTCCCGAAGACTGCTTCTTGGGAATTCTCCCGTTCTTCCATTCCTTTGGGTACACCGGCACGCTCTGGGCCGTCGGTAGCCTGCCATGCTCAGGGGCTTTCCACTACAACCCCCTGGAGCCCAAGCAGATCGCCAAGCTGATCGAGACCTACAAATGCACCATCGTTCTAGGAACCCCCACCTTCCTGCGAGGGTTCATCAAACGCATCGAGCCCGAGCAATTCAAAACCGTCGAAGTCGTCGTCGTCGGCGCTGAGAAAATGCCCATCCCGCTAGCCCAAGCCTTCGAAGAGCGATTCGGCGTGCGACCCATCGAAGGGTACGGAACGACCGAACTGAGCCCCGTCGTAGCCGTCAACGTACCCCCAAACCGCGCTCGAAGCGACCAAGCCAACAACAGCCTTCGAGAAGGATCCGTCGGCAAACCCATTCCTGGCGTTCAAGCTCGAACCGTATCGCTCGATGACCACTCGATCGTTCTCGGGCCGAACCAAACAGGAATGATCGAAATCTCCGGACCGAACGTCATGTCCGGTTATCTCAACCAGCCCGAACTGACCGCCAAAGTCATGAACAACGGTTGGTACATCACCGGGGATGTCGGACTGGTCGATTCCGATGGTTATATCCACATCACCGGTCGAGAAAGCCGATTCTCCAAAATCGGCGGCGAAATGGTACCCCACATCCAAGTCGAGGAAGAAATCAACAAAATCGTCGGCGGAGACGAAGACATCCTTACATTGGCAGTAAGCAGTGTCCCGGATGAAAAGAAAGGGGAAAAACTCATCGTTCTTTACACCCAACTCCCCGAAGAGCCTTCGGACATCGTCAAGAAACTCATCGAAGCAGGACTTCCCTCGATCTACGTACCAGGTATCGATAGCTTCATCCAAGTCGATGCGATCCCAATCCTCGGGACCGGGAAACTCGATCTGCGCGGCTTGCAAAAGCTAGCCCTGGACAAAACTCAGGCGACTGACTGAGTCAGACCCGCGCAATGAGACCCTTGAATTAAATCCCACTGGAAAAGGATTCATCCCATCGATGCAACAAGCTCCCGACGAAACTCAAGAATCCGTCGACTCCAAGTCGCTCCTGGCTGACCGCTCGTTCTGGGGGATCGCCATCACCCAATTCCTCGGCGCGTTCAACGACAACCTCTACAAACAACTCATGCTCCTGATGGCCATCGGCGGGATCGGAGCGATAAGCAAAGACGATCGTCAAGGCTGGGCGACATTGGCTTTTTCCCTTCCGTTTGTCCTGCTCAGCGGGCTGGCCGGCTACCTTTCGGACCGATACAGCAAAACCAAAATCATTGTTCTTTGCAAGATTGCCGAGATCGCCATTACCCTCCTGGCGGTTCTGGCATTTTGGCTCTACGGAAACCTAGGCGACTATGGAACTTGGACCGTCCTGATTCTTATGGGGGTCCATAGCACCTTCTTCGGGCCGGCCAAGTACGGGATTCTTCCGGAGCTCTTTACCCACAAGCATCTCCCGAGAGCCAATGGCCTGATTCTCATGTCCACCTTCCTTGCCATCATCCTCGGCGTGGTCTTGGCAGGAGCGATCAAGGATCTGCTAGTGATCAAGAACCAAGCAGGCCAAGAGGACTACAGCCGTCTGTGGATCGGTTCATTGGCCTGTTCGGTGGTGGCTTTGATCGGTACGGTGACATCATTGCTGATTCGCAAGACGCCAGCGGTGCAACCTCAAGCCCAATTTGAAGTCGCCGATTCGATCGTGCCCTCGCCGATCCGAACGCTCCTTGTCCAAGACCGCCCATTGCTCTTGGCATTGGTCGTCTCGAGCGTTTTTTGGCTCGTCGGCGGATTGGTCATGCCGGTCGTAAACCGCTTGGGGAAAGAACAGTTGCAACTCCAGTCAGATACCAAAACAAGCATCCTTACCGGCGGGCTTGCGATCGGAATCATTCTAGGGGCTGTAGGTGCGAACCTAGTGCTTAAAAATATTCGCAAGGACAAGCAGGTCACCCTCGGGGTGCTGATCATGATCCTTGCCATGGGAGCCTTGAGCGTTTGGACACCCAACGGCGGACTTCTCCTGGGCTACACAGGTGCCCTCCTCGGTTTGATTGTCATGGGTATCGGTGCGGCGATCTTCGTGATCCCCTTGCAAGTCTTCCTGCAAGAGCGGCCGCCTGCGGAACTCAAAGGACGATTGATCGGCACGATGAACTTTGCAAACTTTGTCGGAATTCTCTTGGCCGGTCCGATCTACCAGATCCTCGTAAGCATCGCCGGTTCGATGGGCTGGCCTGTTTCCTCGGTCTTTGCGATGATGCTCGCGATGCTCCTGCCAATCCTTTTTTTCTATCGCTTGCCGAAACTGTAGATCGCTCTTGGCGCCTATGCAAAACTATCGCGACAGCGAAGCGTACTTCGAACGCTGGTCCTGGTTCCTCAAACTCGAATCCGACGCCGAACGCGAACGACTCGCCTCGCGACGCGCAACCCGCAAAGCGCGAGGAATGTCCGATCGTTCGATGGAGGCCCAAGGCGATACGCTCATGCACATGGTCATCGCCGACGACCGCACAGGACTCGGTGGACGAACCATCGTCAACTTTGTCAAACGCGAACGAAATCAAATTCTTCCTTGGAACCGCTTCCGGGTAGGATCGCCGGTCGTCGCCTCCGATGAGCAGACACTCATGGATGTCGCAAACGGGCTCGTCTGCGGACGTACCTCCTCGAGCATCGAAGTGGTCTTCGATGAATGGCCCGAAGGTCACTTCTTTCGACTCGAACTCTCGGCAGATGAGGTCACGCGCAAACGTCAGCAGACCGCCATGCTCCATGCGCTCGACGGACGAGGACGCATCGCGCAGTTCCGAGGTATTCTGATCGAAGATAAACCGCCAGAGTTTTTCCCCATCAAGGACCTCGAAGCTATCCGAGCAGACCTCTCGGAGTCCCCTTTGAACCCCTCGCAGCACGATGCGATCCTGCATGCTCTGAGCGCCAAGGACCTAGCCATTATCCATGGCCCTCCAGGGACTGGGAAAACCACCACGGTGGCTCATTTGATCCGACAAGCCGTCCTCGGTGGACAGAGAGTTCTTGCTTGCGCTCCGAGCAACACCGGCGTCGACAACCTGCTGGAAAAACTCGTGGGCTTGGGGCTCAACGCCATCCGCATCGGACACCCGGCTCGGGTCCTCGAATCCCTCCAGGAACACACCCTGGATTACCTGGTCGATGCCGACCCGGCGATGAAAGTCGTCCGCGAAATGCGACGCGAAGCAGATCTGCTTGCAACCAAAGCGGGGCGCTGGACACGCGCCAAGCCTATGGCAGGCGCTCGCGATGACCTCAAGCAAGAATCGCGTCGGCTACGGGCCGATGCCAAACTCTTCGAAGAGCAAATCATCAACACCAAACTCGATCGCGCAAGTGTCATCTGCGCGACGACCAACTACGATCCAGAAATCCTCGGCAATAGGACCTTCCAACTCGGCGTTATCGACGAAGCTTGCCAAAGCACCGAACCGGGATACTGGCCCGTGATCCTCCGCGTCGATCGCTTGATCCTAGCCGGTGACCATTGCCAATTACCACCGACGGTGCTGAGCAACCAAGCCCAGCTCGAAGGCCTCTCGATGAGCATGATGGAAAGACTCGTCGGCCGCTGGGACAACCTCGCCACCCGACAGTTGACCGTCCAGTACCGAATGCACCATAAGATCATGGAGTTCCCCTCCGAGCACTTCTACCACGACTCGCTCATCGCTGACCCCAGCGTTGCAAACCACTCACTTGGCGATCTTCCCAACTTCAACGCCGAAACCATCGGCCCCGAACCTGTCCTCTTTGTCGATACCTCGGGAGCCGATTGGACCGAGCAACTCGATCCCAACGGGGAGAGCAAACTCAACCCCAATGAAGCCAAATGGATCCTCCAACAAGTCGATGCGCTTCTCGAGGCCGGATTGCCTCCCGAACAGATCGCCGTGATCGCTCCTTATTCAGCCCAAGTCCGCTTTCTCAGAGATCGCTGCAGCAGCAATGACGTCGAAATCGATACCGTTGACGGTTTCCAAGGACGTGAAAAAGAGGTCGTCCTGATCAGCTTGGTCCGCTCGAACTCACAAGGTGAGGTCGGTTTCCTGGCCGATACCCGACGTATGAACGTCGCGATGACCCGAGCCAAAAGAAAACTCATGGTCATCGGCGATGGGGCAACCCTAGGCCGAAACGCGTTTTTCAAAAAATGGATCGAGCACACCGAATCCCAAGGCTTCTACAAGTCCATTTGGGAATTTAGTCCCTGGCAATAAGCTCTCAGATCCGACGTGTCAGGGCCCCATGCGATAACCTAAACGTTCGAACCCCGTTCGTTCGCGCCCGAAAGCTATCGATTGAGGACACTCCCGATGCCCAAGAAAAAATCCAAAGCCGATCCAAACCCGGGGCTCCCGTTCCAAACGGTCAGCGAACTATCGTTCCTAGGCTGGAGTCAACCGATCCTCCACTCGGCGATCGATTATCTGCTTGAACGCTATAAGGATTCCAATGCTTGGGATATGGACCGTGTGCTCCTGGTGCTACCGGGCTCGATGGCAAGCCGTCGGCTCCAAGTCCTCATGGCCCAACGCGCCGCGCGCGAGCGGCTGATCCTCAGGCCACCGAGGTTCCTGACCCTCGGGAAACTTCCCGAAGAGCTCTACCGAGCCAAACTTCCGTTCGCTTCCGAATTGACCCAAGTCATGGCTTGGGTCCAAGTCCTTCGCTCGACTCCTTCAGCCCAACTCCAACCCCTGCTTTTTGAAGTTCCCGCACAGGAACAGCTCGGCGTTTGGATGGATCTAGCCAAGCTCCTCGGTTCGCTTCACCGCGAACTGGCTTCGGATCTTCTAGACTTCAAAGATGTCGCAGAGAAACTCGCAGGTACCGTCGAGGAACCGCGTTGGAAAATCCTTGCCTTACTCCAGCGTAAGTACCTTGATGTCCTGCACGAAGCGGGCCTTTGGGATATCCAATCCGCACGCCGATTCGCCTTGGAACACGGCGAAGTGGCTGAGGTCCAGCACGAAGTCGTCTTGCTCGGTACGGTGGATCTGAACCGCGCCCAGAGGCAGTTCCTTGCAGCCATCGGACCGAAAGTCCAAGTCCTCATCGGAGCACCCGAGTCGTTCGCAGAAGGGTTCGATCGAGACGGTACACTCCGCTCCTCGTTTTGGCAGAACCTGGAAATACCGATCGACCAAGATCAAATCCACGTTCGCACCTCGGCGGTTCAAGCAGCCCACGAGCTGGCCGTGCAGTTGGCCAAACTAGGCAACTCCCGTTCGGTCCGCGATATCACCATCGGTGTGCCCGATCCGAGCCTCGTCCCGGCGCTCCAAGAAACGCTTGCCCAGTACCAAGTCGCCTTGCGCTACGGACCAGGCAGCCCCATCTTTGGCACTCCACCGATGAAGGTCCTCTATGCGATCGAGGAGTACCTGCGCGACCCCAACGTCCAGAACTTCTCGAACCTCATACGCATCCCATGGATCGAATCCTGGCTCCGGGTACACGCGCGCCTTGCACCCACCTCAGAGGATCCACAATCCTCAAATAGCCAATTGCCTGCGGCCTTTCTACCCCGGATCGACGAGTACCTTCAAAGGACCCTTTTGCGAAGCGTTTGGGTACCACAATGGCCCGAAGCGGCCAATCGTGATGTCTTTGTCGCGGTCGTCGAAGCCTTGGATCGATGGCTCGAACCCCTTCGCAGCGGAAAACGAACCCTCGAGGCCTGGGCCCATCCCTTGCGGCAACTGTTCCTGGATCTATCGGAACTCGAATCGGTCGACCGAAACGAACCGGTCGGCCATCTGATCCTCAGGGGATGTCGCGAGATCAACTCCGTATTGGATCGTTTAGCGAATATTCCACCTAAGCTGAATCTTCAAATCGAACTTCCCGAAGCCCTCGCTTGGCTGCAGCAACAGCTTCAAGGTGTCCAGATTCCTCCCCTTGCCGATGACGCTGCCATCGAAATGCTCGGTTGGCTCGACGTCGCGCTCGACGATGCACCGGTTCTGATGATGACCGGATTGCACGATGGCGTGGTCCCCGAAAGCGTCAACTCCGATGCGTTCCTCCCGAATCGTCTCCGAAGCGAACTCGGGTTGCTCGACAACGCACGTCGTTTTGCCCGCGACGCCTACGTCATGATGGCATGCTTGCACACCCGTGAGCAAGTCGAATTCATCATGAACCGATTCAGTTCCAACTCCGATCCACTGACCCCAAGCCGTCTGATGATGGCCGTGCCGACCGATCAGCTGCCCGATCGGGTCGCCAAACTCATTTCCGAACAAGACGAATCGGTGGAGCTTGCCTCGGGCTGGCAGTCGCGACCCTTGCAGTCGGATATACAGATCCCCAGACCCGACCCGACCAAGCGACTCGGAGCGATGGCCGTAACGGACTTCACCAAGTACAGCGAATGTCCCTACCGGTTCTACTTGAAGAAACTCTGCAAGGCCAGTCCCGTCGAGCATCTGCGACTCGAACTCGATGGCGGAGGTTTCGGAGATATGATCCACAGCGTTCTCGAAGGCCTCAAAGATTCGCCCGTAGCAGAGTCGATCGACCCCGAACAGATCGACGCATGGTTATCCAGCGCGCTGGACGCCTGGGTCAAAAATCGATTTGGTTCCGTTCTCCCCCCGGCGCTTGTCGTGCAGGTCGAACAAGCCAAATTGCGGCTTGCGGAATTCTCCAAGCACCAAGCGGCCTGGGCCGCACAAGGCTGGAGAATCAAGCACATCGAACACCATGTCGATCGTTCCAACGGCATCGTTTGGAATCTACCTCACGGACAGATGGTCATCCACGGTCGCATCGACCGAATCGATGTGAACGAAAAGACCGGTGAAGTGGCCGTTTGGGATTACAAGACGGGAGATACCACCGAGGAGCCCCGAAAAAATCACCTTCGCAAAACCCCCAACCAAGAAGACCAGTGGATCGATTGGCAACTGCCTCTCTATGGTCTGCTCATCGAGACCCTCGGCTATCGGGATCCGAGCCAAGTCCAATTCGGATATATCCTTTTGCCGAAAAACATCGCCGAAACGAAATTCCTCTCGGCGAATTTCTCCGCCCAGGAGCACCGCAGCGCGATCGAGTCGGCCAAAGAGATCGCCGATCGGGTGCTCCAAGGTCAATTCTGGCCACCGAGCGATGATATTCCCATGGATTGGGATGATTATCGATTCATCACACAGCGCACAGTCGTCAGGCCCTGGGACCCCGATTTGGAACAGCAGGCCACAAACAGTCCGGCAAAAGACCAAGCCGAACCTCAGGCGATGCAAGAGCCCAAGCCTGCGGGAGTTCCAGCCAAACGGATCCCAGGACCGATCCTCCCCAAGAGGATCCAAGTCGAGCCTGTGCATGCCGAAGGCACGCCGCTCGAGGAGTGGTTTCAACCGAGCATGATCCTCGCATCAGCCGGTACCGGAAAAACCTACCAGCTCGCCTCCCGGGCCTTGCGCTTGCTCTTTACCGATCAACCCCTCGATTCGATCCTGGCGACGACCTTCACCCGAAAAGCCGCCGGCGAAATCCTGCATCGGATCCTCGAATGGCTCTCGGATGCAAGCCGCACACCCCAGGGGCTCCATCGCGTCGAGTCGATCATCGCGCCGATGAAGATTTCCCAAGCCCATGCGCGCTACCAACTCTCGCGATTGTGCTCCCACCTGCATCGATTCCGCGTAAGTACCCTCGACAGCTTTTACTCCCAATTGGCTAAATCCTTTGCGCTGGAACTCAAACTACCACCAGGCTGGACCCTGGTCGATACCGCACAGGAACATATCCTCATCCGCGATGCAGTCACCCAACTCTTCGATAGCATCGACCATCAGCAACTTCGAACCTTGGTCTACCAACTCTCCAAAGGCATGGCCGTCCGTGGCGTTCGCGTTGAAGTCGAAAATCTCATCACCGATGCCTACGAGTTGTTCCGCCAAGCCCCCGAGGAAGCTTGGGCGAAGATCCAGGTCCCCAAAGGTCCCGATCCAGAGCAAGTTCATCAAGCGACCAGAGCCCTCGAATCCCTCGAACTGAAGAACACCCGACAGCAGGAAGCAAAAAATAAAGCACTCGCCGCATTTCGCTCCGAACAGTGGGACGATTTTCTAGGGTTGACCATCGTTTCTGCCTGCTTAGACTCCCAGCCAGCTTACTACAAGGCAGACATCGATCCGCAGTTGGTCAATCTTCTGAGAACCTTGCTGGCCAAGGCCAAGACCGAATTTCTGACCATCCGGAAAATTCAAAACGAAGCCTCCCACGGTTTGCTTAAGGAGTACCATCGCACGCTCGAGAAACTCAAACAAACCAGGCGGGTCGTGACCTTTTCCGATATCGCCGAACGACTCGCCCAATGGATGCGATCGCTGCTTGAGGAACAGCAAAAAACGGGCGATCAAGGTCCTTTGCCTCAGATGCAAAGCATCAGCCATCGCATGGACAGCTCCATCGATCACCTGCTCTTGGACGAGTTTCAAGACACATCCCCCAACCAATGGCAGATTCTCAAGCCCTTCGCAGAGGCGATCGTATCCCAAAAGGCCAAGGGCTCGAAGCGAACCTCGTTTTTTGTCGTCGGCGATACCAAACAAGCCATCTATGCTTGGCGAGGTGGAGTCTCGGAAATCCTCGAATCGGTAGGCGAACAGGTTCAGAACATCAAGCAGCAAAAGCTCTCCGAGAGTTTTCGTAGCTCTCCGGTGATTATGGAGTTTGTCAACAACGTTTTCCACGGACTGGCTAAACATCCCAATTACCTCGCAGAGGACAGCACCAAACGGACCGAGGACGTGCAACACCCAGTCGTCTCGGCTTGGGTCGATCGTTATTTCATCGACCATTACACCGCGAAAACCGAGCTGCTGGGCGTCGTCGAATTCTGGAATGCCCAAGACCGCACCCCTGAGGTACCAACCCCGCCTGCGACGCAAGTCCCACCGATAGACCCTTCGACAGTCGACTCGGCCGGTAAAGATTCAGCTGGCAAAGACTCGGCTGGCAAAGACTCGGCTGGCAAAGACTCGCGGGCCAAGCGGACCGTTCAGACCGATATCGATTTGGACATCGCCGATGCGATCGCCCAATTGCATCGACGAAGCGATCGAATCACCATCGGAGTCCTCACGCGGACCAATGCCGATGTGGCCAAGATGATTTCGCTTCTCCGCGATCGTGGGGTTGAGGCCAGCCAAGAAGGGGGTAACCCCCTGACCGATACAGCGCCGGTACTGGTGATCCAAAGTGCGCTCAAGCTTGCCGAACACCCAGGGGATTCGCTCGCGTATTTCCATGCGATCCACTCACCCTTGAAATCGTTCTGGAATCAAGAGACCTTAAGCGATGCTGCAAGCATCTCGACGGATCTTCGCGATCGACTCGATACGCTGGGCTTCGGTCGAACCGTCAGCGCGCTGGTCAACCATCTTGCACCCTTTTGCACCGTGCGCGATCAGGAGCGATTGCTGCAATTGATCGACGAAGCGTACCGATTCGATGCCGCCAAGCAGACGTTGGTCCATGAGTTTGTCGATCGACTCGCCTCTACACGCGTCGCTACTCAATCCGAAAGCGTCGTGCGCGTCATGACCATCCACCAATCCAAAGGACTCGAATTCGATGCGGTCTTTATTCCCGCGATCGACCAACCGATCGTTCGCCAAGCACCGCGACTGATCGCAATGCGCGACAGTCGCACCGGTCCACCCATCAGTATCCTGCGGAATGTCAATCGAAGTCTCTATCCGTATTTGCCAATCGAGTGGCAAGTCGCCTGCCAAGAAGCGAGCTATCAGCAACTCGGCGAAGCCCTATGCTTGTTTTACGTAGCCCTGACGCGCGCTCGCCATGCGCTCTACCTCTATGCGAGCCCCAACAAGAATCCCGTCAAGCAATGGGGCTCTGCTCTCCACTCGGTATTCGCCAACGATCAAAACGGCAACGAGCCAGGCGTGATGCTCTATCGCCATGGCACGCCCGATTGGGTCGAACAGCAAGCACCTGCGATCTTGCCGACCCAGCCAGAAACCGACACCAAACACACCGACACCAAACACACCGACACCAAACACACCGAGACTGCCCCGCTGCGGCTGGAACTCAGACTCGAAGACACCTTGCTGCGAAACCCCCAATGGATCGCTCCGAGCCAGCAGATCGAGCCCGCTGCGCTTGAGTCGCTAGTCGGTTACTGGAAACCCGATGACACCGCAGCGACGGTGATCGGCAAATTGATCCATCGCTGGTTTGAAGAAGTTCGGACGTGGATCGAAGATTTTCATCCCGACAAAAATCAGTTGCTCAGCATCGCAGCGAGCGCACTGACCAAGGACGAGATGATGCAGTTGCAACTCGAACAACAGGTCAAGCGATTCCTTCGATACTGCGAATCTCCTGAAATACGAAAAGTCTTCAGCAAACAGCGTTATCAAGCTTGGCACCAACCGGCCCCCTTGCAACTCGATGTGACGAATGAACGCAGATTCCTCGTCTCGATCGATAGTCAGTTGATACGAGGTGTCATCGATCGGTGCGTACTTGGGTGGGACCAAGGCCGTGTTGTTCGAGCCGAGATCATCGATTATAAGACCGATACAAGACCCGCGGGTCTTGATGTCGCTACTTGGGTTGCCCAACGCCAAGAACACCATAGTTCGCAACTTCAAATATATCGCAAAGTACTGTGCAGGCAGTTTTCCTTGCATCCCGAGATGGTGCAAGTGACACTCGTGCTGCTGAACGAAGAGCAGATCGTTGTCGTTTGATTTTTCAAACGTCCCTGCCGTCTTAGTGCAACTGGGAATACAGGAGCAGATTGATCCCGATGCGGAATGCATCTTCTCGTACGTACCCTCGGCATTGAAGGGAATGCTTACTTTCCATCGCACAACTCAAGTCGTTGGGGGAAAACAAGACGAGGATCCGATCGTTCCATTCCAACGCTTCGATCTCAGCGGGTCCCTCCCGCTTGGCTTTGGCCAAGTCCACATCGCCTCGGCCCGGATCGATCAGACTCACGTTGCGAAGGTCGTATCCGCCGGGGCCATCTTTGAGGAACAAGGGGTGGTCGGCAGGTAGGAGTTGCCATTTGGCATCTGGGAACAGCTTGCTGAATTCCTCTCGCATCGATTTGGTGAACTCCTCAGATCCGCAAATGGAGTCCCCAAGGACCATCCCTCCATTGATGAAATGGTTGCGTAGGCCATCTTGTTCGGCTTGTGAAAAAGCGAATTTGTTCCGGCCGTGGATATAAACCAGCGGGTACTTTTCAAGGTCGGGACTTGAGGCCGAGAGTTTGGGTGTCTTGGGATCGACCATCGCTTTGGTCTCCCTGCGAAAGACCTCGATGAGGTTGCCTAGGGCTTTTGGCGTTTCATCCCCACCGCCGCTGTGCATGATCTTCGGCAAGGTCAAGGTTCCTCGTTCGAGGACCTGGCGATTCAAATCGCTTTGGACGATCTGGACCGCCTCGAGCTTGTCTTTGAGCTCACGGCCCGTGGCATAGGCCACGACGTTGAGCCCCACTTTGATCGCATTGTCCAACTCTGCAGAAACGACCTTGGAATACTGAGGTTTCGCTCCATAAGGTTTCGAGAGTTCCCACCGGCAAGTCAAACTGATGGGGCTGTAGATGACGCTGGTCTTACAACAAGCGTCGATGCCGTAGAGCCAAAATCCTTCGGGCAACGCACCCGGATCGAGTCTCGCCTCGGCGCTCCAAACCGGGTGGTTCGGTGGTAGCTTTTGGAAGGGTTTGTCAAAGATCATCTCCATTTCACGACGAAACGAGACGTCGAAGGCCGCTCCGTTGCAGCCGTCTTGGGAACAAGCTTCGGCGAAGATAAATCCACCTTGGTCCACATATTCTTTGAGCATCTTGCGTTGCTGGGCCGAAAGAACAAACTCGTCGCTGCCGCTGATAAAAAGAACCGGGGTCTCAAGCAGGTCGACAAGACTAGCCCGTTGAAGACGGAGCGTTTGCCACGAAAGGTCCCGTTTCCAAGCCAATTCGATATGCCCTGTTAGGTGTTGGATACTTCGCCTGTGGCGATTCCAATCCCGACTGCTCGGTTCGGGGGAATGTTGCAAGTGGCCGATGACCACCTGGCGCTTGCCCTTGCTCAGAAACAGCAGAGCCATCGCCCGGGCAGCCGGAGGGTTCAGCGCCCCGGAGCCTTGGGTGACTCCCATGAGCCGTGAGTTTTTGGGCCCGACGATCGCATCGCATCCTTCACGGTACCAATCGTGCTCGCCGATGAAGCGCTGTCCTGTCAGTCGTCCGACCCGCTCGAGCCCGTACATGTAGTACAGATACCAGTCGCCGTAACCAGGATTCTGGGTCACGGAAAAGTTCTTTGCGAGCCAATCAAGTGACTTCTCAAGATCGTATTCCTGTCGACCGCCAGGGGTACAGCACTGGATCTGGTTGCCTTGCGCACTTGCGTCTTGCGTGGCCGCAGTATCCTCTAAGATCAGCATCGATGCGATCCCGGCACAGGTCATGCTGCCACGCGGTTTGGGCTCTCCTCGGTATCCCCAGGTCCCCGAGTTGTTCATTTTCTCTAGCCAGTATCTCCGACCGTTCTGGATCACCTGAGCAGGGATCTCAATCCCGATACGGCTGGCTTCCCATAAGGCTAAAACAGCGAACTGGGAATTCGATTCGTCCGAAGCGCCGCGGTCTTGGCGATAAGCCCACCCGCCATCGTCTTGTTGGGCTTGGACCAACCACTGGACATCGCGTTCGATCAATGTGCGGTCCCGACCCGGTTCGGCCGCACACATCGCCATGGCTTGCAAACTCGCTTCGTAAACCTGCATGGGCCTTTCGCCCCGAATGTAATCCAGCGCGCGAGCGACTTCAGGATCGCTGGGCTTGCGACCTGCGCTGAGCAAGGCCAGGACGACCAGGCTCGTCAGGCCGGTGTTCTGGTCTTGATGGCCCTGCCAAGCACCTATAGGTCCGTCTTTGGCTTGGCGATTTTGCGTGCGACGAAAGTACTGAAGCAACTCGTCGATCGCTTGCTGCACATCGGCAGGGGTCACGGAGTCTTGTCCCAAAGAGCTAACCGGACTCGTGCAAACGCTTACCAAAGAGACAAGGCAAGTACAGACCCAAGCCAACAAACGTTTGGGGCTCAAGTCCAACGGCCTAGCTTTGCTACGATTCGGCGAACGATTCAAGATCCATAAGGTCTTGGGTAAAAGCAGTCGTTTGGTGTTCATGGGCGAAGCATTTAGCAGAAGGGTGGCACTTCAAGTAAACCTCTTGATCAACCGACCCTTCATGATAGCTTAGATTCGATCACCGTTGAGGTTGGCGATCAAGGCAATGACCACCAAATACGTTAACCACGGAACACACCAAACCACGGAACACACCGAACACACGGAAAAAGAAGCCTTTCTTCCGTGTGTTCTGTGTGTTCTGTGGTCAGATTCTTGCTTTGTTCTGTGGTCAAATTCCTGCTGGGCTCGGTGGTCAAATTCTTGGCAATTCCGCAGGGGCAAATGCGTTTCTATTCCCCTAGCCGGACGCGAACGGCTTCTTCACTCGACTGGGCCGTGGGTGCCGCAGGATTGCTCGGCAGAGGGGCCACGGGAATTCCAAGAAGGTTCGTAGCCGGGCTCGTTACACTAGGTGCACCTTGCACGCTGGCTTGTGAGGCGGCTCCCGGAACGCCGTTCCAAGCGCTGGAGATCCCGTTGGCCAACACCCCCGCTTGCTGGTAAATCCCGCTGGCTTGCTGACCGACCTGGCGCCCACGATCGACAAGCTGGTCGATATTGGCTGCTCCGCCGATGCTGGTCAAGAGGTCGCGAGCGGGCTTGAGATTCGGATCGATCTTGAGCGCCTCGGACAGATGCTCTTGGGTGGCAGGAATGTTTTTGCGTTGGAAGTGTAAATAAGCCATCTGGTATTGGGCCATCGCCGGGGACTCGCACTGCGACAGTTCGGACATCGAACTCGTCGCGTCACCTGCATCGAGCAGAGCCCCGGCCAGAGCTTGCCGGTACGACTTGTTGTTGGGTTGCAACTCGACTGCTTTGCTTAGGTGCGTTTTCGCCGAAGCGAGATCCCCGGTTCTTGCGTAGAGTTTACCTAGCTCCATGCAGGCATCTGCATTGCTGGGGGCCGCCTCGATGGTCCTGTGATAGAACTCGATGGACTTGCCCGATTCCTTTTGACGATCGTAAAGTCGAGCCATGCTCAACAACGCGATGGCGTTTTTCGGCTCGGTTTCCAAGGCTCGTGAGTAGCTGTCGAGCGCCTTGGTGTAGTTGCCTTGGGATTCGAAGTAGTTCCCCTGGAAGACGAGCGTCTCTGGAGCGATACTCAACGGATTGGCCGTGGATTTGATTTCGCTCTCAGGGGTATCCATCGACGAAGACGAAGCGGGACTAAAAGGTGCAGCGATGGCGGTCTTGGTTTTGCTATAGGCCGATGAAACCGCAGATCCCACCGATGAAAGCTGGTTCTTGACCGTCTGTCCTGTGCCAGCGATCGAGGACCCCATCGATGCAGCCGTGTCGGACTTGCCAAGTTTAGGCATCGCTAGACCGCCGAAGCGGTTCGACGACTGCGAGGCACAACCCGAGACACTCAGCCCCAAGAGCACGGCCGCACAGAGGCTTGCTCGAAGGGTCTTGCCACAGTTGGCTCGCGCCGTGGCCGTCGGGGCGTGATTGCCTGCACAATGTTGCTCTTGCATTATCCATTCCTTGGGTAGAATCGCTACAATCCTGTTTTCTTCACACTCGGCAGCCGCTCGGCGGTAGCTTGAGGAAATGCCGGAAAAGATTCCCTAAGCCTCCTGGATGGAAAAATCTAATGCCCAGCGATAGCAAGAATCCTCCAAAGCTTCCAGAAACCGATTCGATGTTCAAAAGGACCTTTGGCTCAGCTTCTCTCGGGCAACTCTATCACTTCTGCAATCGGCTCTCGACGGGTCTTCGTGCTGGGGTCGATCCTTTGCGTCTCTTGGAATCAGAGTCCAAGGTTGGGTCGGTCAAATACAAGGATGCGGCCAAGGACACGGCCGATAAGATTCGCCTTGGGTACAGTTTTTCCGAATCCATGGGGCTTCAAAGGGGATTCTTCCCGCCGCTTTTGGTCAAGATGATCGCCGCAGGCGAAGAGTCCGGACAGGTCGATCGAGTCCTTGGCTACATGTCGGACTACTATTTGGATCTTAAGCGAACTCGGCAAGACTTCATCTCTCAGATCACCGCGCCGGTGATCCAGTTGTTGCTGGCCATCGCCATCATCTGCGGCATGATTTTCATCAATGGTTTTTTTCAGGCTGGCGGGCCGGGCGAAAAACCTTTCGATATCACAGGAGTGGGCTTGCGCGGAGGCAAAGGGGTGCTGATATTCCTAAGCATCCTTATGCTCATTGCGGTGGTGCTCGGGACTTTTTTCGTCGGGGTTTGGAAGAACTGGTTCAACTGCCATCAAACGCTCGTTCCGTTGGTCCGAAACGTTCCTGTTATAGGGCCGGTGTTTACGAACACAGCGATGTCACGCTTGTCGATGACCTTATCGATGATGCTCGGTGCGGGAGTTGAAGCCAGACGGAGTGTGCGCGATGCGGTCTTGAGCACTGGCAACCATTACTACATCGCCGGCTTGCCCGACATCGAATCAGGAATCGAGCAGGGCAAAGCATTGTCGGAGAGTTTCGCAATACCCAATCGATTGCCCGAGGATTTCATTCAGACACTCGAAGTCGGGGAGCTCAGCGGGGCCGATAGCGAATCGCTCGAACGACTCGCGGTTCAGTATCGGGAAAAAGCGCAGGTATCGCTCAAGCAGTTGGCTGTTGCGGCCGGATTTCTCATTTGGTTCATGATCGCAGCGATGATCATCACGGTGATTTTCATGGTGTTTCTGCAGTACCTTGCAATCCTTACCGGCAACCTTCCCAAGTAATTCGCAGCGTCCTTGTGTCCTGCAACTTATGCTCTCTACCGATCACACAACTTTGGCACTGGAATTGGCTCAGGCTGGTCCACGGCCCATCGCAGCGTATTTGCATGTGCCGTTTTGTTATCGACGATGCGGTTATTGCAATTTCTCACTCCTTGCCAACCGTGAGGATCTTCACGAACGATTCGTCGACGCGATTCTCACCGAATTGTCCTGGTTACAAACCCCACAGCCTGTCGAGACCCTTTTCTTAGGTGGCGGTACGCCCTCGATCCTTGACCAAGGAGCGATGGAACGACTCCTTGGAGGGATTCGGACTTGGTTGCCAGTCTATGGCAATCGGGAATGGACCATCGAAGCCAATCCGCGTGACATCACCTCAGCGAACTTGGCCCTGTGGCGTGGACTTGGGATCGATCGAGTCAGCATCGGCGGTCAGTCGTTTCAGGATCGCAAGCTCGAGTCGCTCGAACGCGACCATACCTCGAAGGAGTTGTTGCGAGCCATCGAGTTGGCCGCATCGCACATGCCGCGAGTTTCTCTTGATTTGATTTTCGCTGCGCCCGGTGAGACGCTCGTGCAATGGGAAAAAGACCTGCGTCAGGTAATCGATTGCGGCATCGGTCATGTGTCGACCTATGGGCTGACATTTGAGAAAGGTGCACGGTTCTATGGCGAATTGCAGCGTCAAAAAATAACGAAAGTCGATGAGCAGCTCGAACTCGACATGTACAACCTTGCGATCGATCTGCTTGGGGCTGCCGGGATCGAGCAATATGAGATTTCGAATTTCGCTCTGCAGGGCCAGGAATGCCGACACAACCAAGCCTATTGGAGCTCCGAGCGATGGTGGGGGTTCGGCCCTAGCGCAGCGGGCTACGTAGGGACCACTCGCTACGTGAATCATCGCGCGACGCTTCAGTACCTCCGACGGATCGAATCGGGACGTTCGCCGATCCAAGAACGCGACGAATTGAGTGAAGATCAACAAGGGCGCGAGCGATTCGTTTTCGGAATGAGGCAGCGCCGAGGGGTGGCTTGGGAAGAGTTCAAGGCGAGCATACCCAAGCCCACTGGCGATGCGATTGAGACGACTTTGGACAATCACATCGCGCAGGGCTGGATGGAGCGTGCGGGAAGCTATGTCCGGCTGACTCGCTCAGGCTTGGTCTTGAGCGATGGCCTCTGGGGCGAGTATTTGGCGGAGTAATCAGGGACCTATCAGACGGATCAGACGGATCAGACGGATCGGACGTATCAGACGAAGAGGCAATGATGAGTGCGATTTATCAAGTTTGGTGCGATGTCGGCGGGACATTCACCGACTGCTTTGTTACCGATCCGCTCGGCCAACGCCAGCGGCTCAAAGTCTTATCGCACGGACGTATGCCAGGACACATCGACCGCTGGTGCGATCAAAACGCTTGGATCGATGCCCGCTGTGTTGGTCAGCCCGAAGGTTTTTGGGTCTCCTGTCGAGTGGTTTTTTTCGATGCGCAAAGGCGAGAGATAGCCCGGGCGATCTGCAGGGAATTCGATGGGGCGACTGGACGATTTACCGTATCGGATTGGCAGTTTTTTGGCAGTACCGAACCTAGTGCATCGCCGGCAGAGCCACCCAAAGCAATGGTGGGGTATGAACTGGTACCTGGGGTCGAAGCTCCCGTGTTGGCGACTCGCCTGATGCTTCGAATTCCATGGAGTGAACCTTTGCCGACGTTGGACATTCGATTGGGAACGACACGGGCGACGAACGCATTGCTGACACGAACTGGCGAACCGACCGCTTTGGTAACCACCGAAGGCTTTGAGGATCTGCTTGAAATCGGTTATCAGGAGCGTCCGGAGCTTTTTGCGATTTGCGTTTCGAAACGGGGCAAGCTCTATGACAGCTCGGTAGGGATTCGCGAGCGGCTCGACGCTCAGGGACGCGTACTGGTTCCACTCGATCTTGTCCAAGCTCGTGAGCAGCTTGTGGGTTTGCTCAAAACGGGCATTCGGTCGCTTGCGATCTGTTTCCTGCATGCTTATCGAAATCCTGAGCCTGAGCAGCGAGTGGCCGAGTTGGCCCATGAACTCGGTTTTCAGTCGATCTTTTGTTCGAGCCGTGTCGCGCCGGTGATCCGTGCGGTTTCACGAGGTGAAACGACACTCGTCGATGCGTATTTGACCCCGGTGGTCCGTCGGTATTTGGGCTCGGTACGGGAGCAGTTCTGCAAAGACACTGCCAGTCGGTTTCGGGTCATGACCAGCAGCGGTGGATTGATCGATGCCCGAGATGCATCGGGTAAGGAACTGGTGTTATCCGGTCCCGCTGGCGGCGCGGTGGCATTGCAAGCGATTTCTAAGCAATACGATGCACCGAAGTTGATTGGATTGGACATGGGTGGAACATCGACCGACGTTTGCCGGATCGATGGGCGTTTGCAACTTGAGCATGAGACGATCAAAGCGGGGGTAAGGATGTGCGTTCCGACCCTTGCAATCCACACCGTTGCTTCTGGGGGTGGTAGTATCTGCAGTTTCGATGGCGTGCAACTGCGGGTCGGGCCCAAGAGTGCTGGCTCCGATCCAGGTCCTGCATGTTATGGACGCGGTGGACCGCTGACGATTACGGATTTGAATCTGCTCGAAGGGCGGATCGACCCGCAAGCATTCCCGATCCCACTTTATCGAGAGTTCTCCGAGAAGCGATTGCTTGAATTGCTCGAGCGGGTTCGGGGCAATCCCTTGTTTGAGTCGATGGATGCTGAGCGATTGACCGAGGGGCTACGACGGATTGCAAACGAGCAGATGGCAGCGGCGGTTCGAGCCATCAGCATCGAGCAAGGAGCAGACCCCCGAGATCATGTGTTGGTCGGCTTTGGCGGTGCGGCAGGTCAGCACCTGTGCCAGATCGCTGAACTGCTTGATATGGATCGGATCATCGATCCTCCCGAGGCCGGATTGCTCAGCGCACTAGGAATGGGGCTCGCACAGGTAACACGCTCGGCGAGCTATCCGATCTACCGGCCTCTAAGTCAGGTCGAGCCTAGCGAGTATGAACGTATCCGAAAAGAACTCGCCGAGCGCATCGGCGGGGAATTGGCTTGCGAAGGGATCGATGCGGAGCGACAGATTTATCGGGGAGAGGTCGAGTTGCGCTATGTCGGAAGCGAGGGTTCCTTGCGAATATTTTGGGATGAACGGACCGAGGAGTGGCCTGCGCGATTTGAAAGTGCTTACCGCGAGAAGTTCGGGGTTGTTCGGCCGGATCATCCGCTGGAGCTTACATGCCTGTGGCTTCAGGGCGGTTCGCCGGAGTTGGGTATCGGCCAGGAGATCAATCAGGTTTCCGATTTGGGGGATGGGAATCAAGATCCACCGAACCAGTGCGGTCGTTCGATCCAGATGTTCCTTGGCCAGCAGAGGGTGCAGGGAACTCGTTGGGATCGAAGATCGATCCGAATAGGGACGGCGATCGCTGGTCCTGCGTTGATTCAATCGGATGGATCGACCACGATCATCGATCCGGGTTGGCAAGCGATGATGCAATCGGATGGATCCCTAAGAATCGAGCGAGCGAAAAAGCCAGTCGAGCAAAACCTTCGAAGGCAGCCCGAGGGTAAGTTCGATCCGGTCCTTCGCGAGGTCTTGGCGCAACGAATCGCAGCGATCGCCGATCAGATGGGGATCGTGCTCGAGCAGACCGCAATGAGCGTCAATGTCAAACAGCGGCGGGATTTTAGTTGTGCGGTATTCGATGCGCGCGGAGAGTTGATCGCCAATGCGCCCCATGTCCCGGTTCATTTGGGAGCCATGGGCCGAACGGTCCAGGCCATGATCGAGCGATTTCCTAGGATGCATCCTGGGGATAGTTTCGTCACGAATGATCCTTACCAAGGTGGATCGCATTTACCGGACGTGACGTTGGTCACACCGGTGTTTGCCAAAAACGGCTTGGATCGACCGGCATTTTTTGTCGCGTCGCGAGCCCATCATGCAGAGATTGGAGGGATCGCGCCTGGGTCGATGGCACCGACTTCGACTTGTTTGGGTCACGAGGGGGTGATCATTCCACCGATGCATTGGACAGAGCAGGGGATCGATCGATCAGAGCGAGTCGAGAGTTTGCTTTTGAGTGCTCGATATCCTTCACGCAATGTAGCCGAGAACATGTCTGATTTATTGGCGCAGCAGGCGGCCAATCAGCGCGGTGTATTGGCGATGCAAGCCTTGGCGGAGTCATTGGGTGTCGAGTATTTGCAGACGATGCTCGAGTCGATCCTGGAAGTTGCCAGGGCCAAGACGGCTTGCTGGATCGATGGTTTGGCCAAAGCGGAATATCGCTTTGAGGATGCGATGGACGACGGGACAAGGATTGCGGTTCGCGTAACCAAGCAACAGAGTACTGAGCAACATTCAGAGAGTCGGGCAGTGCCAAGCCGATCGCGATTGGTGGTGGATTTCGAGGGCACAGGGCTGGAGAGTTCCGGAAATCTCAACGCGAATCCGGGGATAGTCACCGCGGCGGTCATGTACACGATCCGCTGTGCGATCGGCGATACGATGCCTTTGAATTCTGGGGTGATGCGAGCCGTCGAGCTTAAGATACCGCGAGGGATCCTGGATCCTAGGGGAACTGGTCCGATGGAGTCCTGGCCGGCGGTTGCAGGTGGCAATGTCGAGACGAGCCAGCGCGTTGTGGATGTACTTTGGGGGGCACTTGAGTTGGCTGCAGCGAGCCAAGGGACGATGAACAATTTTTTGTTTGGCAATGCGCACTTCGGTTATTACGAGACGATTGGCGGGGGTACGGGAGCGAGCCAGTTTGGTCCAGGAGCACATGCTGTGCATTGCCACATGACCAATACGAGGCTCACGGATGTTGAGGTTCTCGAGAGTCGCTATCCGGTGCGGGTGATACGCTTTGGGGTGCGTCGTTCTAGTGGTGGCAAGGGGCTTTACGAAGGTGGCTCAGGGATGGTGCGCGAGGTGATGGCGCTCGAGCCGCTGGAGGTGTCGTTGGTAACTAGCCGCAGGGTAGGCGCTGGGCCTTATGGACTCCAGGGGGGGGAGTCTGGATTGCCTGGAGAGAATTGGTGGATAGGGGCAGGGGATCAGCAGCGACGATTGGAGGGTTCGTGTCAACTTCGTCTAGAAGCAGGCGAGCGGATACGAATTTTGACACCCGGCGGGGGTGGCTTTGGATTAATCTGATCAAACCGATCGCACCTACTGCTTGAATGGGTGCAGAGATCAACCAAAATCGAATCATCTAAATCGAATCGAGCAATTGACTTCGCTTGGCGTGAAACTCATCTTCGGAAATCAGTCCATTGTCAAGAAGTGATTTGAGTTTGGCCATCCTGGCGACAATATCTTCCTCGCACCCGGAGCTAGCTTCCGGGGTCGAGGAGATGACCTGATTGATGACAGTCTTGTCTGCCCCTGCCTGAAGGGCCTCAAGCTCCATCTTGCGCCTCGATGCAATCGCTTCCTCCTCCATTTCTTGACCAATACGATAGATCTTCCTGGCCTGAGACTTTGGCAAATAATCAATTGTCTCTTTGCGTCCCGATTTTGATTCGAAAGAAATCTCAGCCCCAAGGATGTTTTCCTTCATGTGGACATTCTTGGAGTCCTTCCATAAACAATCGTAGAACGTCACCCGTCCCAGCATCTTCACTCGATAGATGATGAATCGCTTATTGCTAAGCACCACGCAATCGGGTGAGAGATTCGCAATCGGCTTGGATTGCATGGCAAGATACAAGATCTCTTCGCCGGAAGTGCATATCTCGCGTACTCGACCAACCATCTTCTCGACCAAAGCTGGATCCTGGCCGTCTTGGCAATAGTTGTTGATCGATGTGGTGGTCGACTCCACCTTGACCGAAAGATTCGATGCAGCGTTTCGAATCGAAGACACGATACTCTTCGAAAGGCCCGTTACAGCACTTCCTACGGCGGCTGCCGAAGTCTTGACTGCATCCGGAACTAGATCCGATGCCTGGATCGTTCCGTCGCTTTCTTCCTTTTCTTGGGTCGCAGGGAATAAACCCCGAATTTGCTCAGCCGTCGCCCAAGGTCCTTCTGCACTTTTGGCAACAAGCGCCGACTTGGGCAATTTTCCTGTATCGGCAAAGCTCTTCAGTTGGATAGGTGTGAATGGACCTGATGCACCGGTCTTTGTTTTTACAAACCACTCTGTAGGTGTTGTCATGGATGGTCGCTTTTTGTTGGGCGGCTTAACGTTCTTTCAGTACTAATCAAATCTTTTGATTTGATACATAAACTCGCCGAATCGCAACATGACGCCCCCCGGATAATCTGAAAATTTGCTAAGTGCGAAATTTTGACATGTTTTGTCCAGGTCTAGTCATCTGCAGCGATCAGATCGGTTCGCTCGGGATGTACTGTTTCGTTGTGAGCGGGTATATTTGAACCTAGCCCACGGTAGGTGAGTGGGTAGAGTTGTTATGTGCAAGTGCGGCGGATTTCAATGGACACCCAGCTAGTCATTTCGATCGTTATCGGTGTTTGCCTTAGTGCCGCTTGCGGACTAAAAGTCTTTGTACCACCGCTTGCAGCGGGACTTGCAAACAAGGCCGGAATGCTTTCTTTGACGGAACAAACCGAATGGCTAAGCACTTGGCCAGCCATAACAATCTTTGCGTTCGCATTGGTTTTCGAGTTTATTGGGTTTTGTGTTCCGATCTTCGGAAACTTTCTTGACGTGATCGCGACACCGGCGGCTGTCGTCGCGGGTATTTTGGTGATGTCATCCCAACTGGAAACTTCATCGCCTGTTCTAAATTGGTCGCTAGCGATTATCGGGGGTGGAGCCACTTCTGGAGTAGTGGCTTCGATCATGGCTGCGATCCGCGCAGGGGCATCGATCGTGTCGGTTGGGATGTCGAACTTCTTCGTCGCTCTGTTTGAGCTTGTCTCTGCCGTGGTGATAGCCACTTTGACCCTGGTCGCGCCAGTGATCTGTCTAGCGATCGTCGGCTTGTTAGTGATCGGACTTGTGCGCAGCTTGCCAAGGGGTTTGATACGCAGATTATCAGCAGTCCATACCAACAACTAGTCAAAAATTCGAGGTTGTGACTTGGCTTATTGTTCGCACGAGCGCAGTTGTCGCCGAGTGCCTGGCACCTGACGCTCATGAGCAGCGACTTTGTAAACCTACCGAAAATCAAGCAGCGTCAGGCTTGCAGCGCGCGGCCCTTAGCTTGCCCAGCCTCACGTCTTTAAGTTGGCAAACGAAGTCTCCATTCGGCATGTTCTCGTTGTATCTCTGACCGATAAGTGAAGTGCAGACGAACGGAGAGACTGATCTGGGTAGCTTATCGCGATAAACCACGCGATCCCCTCCTGTCATATCATGTGAGCCGACTGCAATTACATGATCGACTGCAACATTTGAATCTAGATCAGGAACGTCACCCGTATGGCAGTCAACGCCTGGCAGGAAAAGCTGCTCAGCATTCATCGGCTTGTACCACCATAGCAGCGGGTTTGCGAGCTTCGCTTTGCGATTGCTGAAGCAACAGAGCGCTATTGTCCAATTCGGATACCATCGCGCGTAGGCATCAAAAAGCGCTGGGTTTAGAACTGGTCTTTTGGAACGCGGCACTTGGCTCAGTGCAGAAGGGATATCCCGAGGATCTTGTGCCAGAACGACTGTGTAAATCCCGGCCGCTCCAAATATTTGAATTGGCGGTGGCTCGGAAGCAACACTCCATGAAACTCCGGAACGTGAACGAATTTCTCGATTATAGGGAGGAGCTACGGCATTTGCCATATCTTGCAGAATGTCGCGGCAGTTTATCGTGTCTAAAACATTGGCTTGCGTCATTGTCTTCGGTTGGGCAGGAAAGGGTAAAATCATGGCGTTGCCAGACAGGCCAAAGGGCAACCGATCTAACGCTAGCGATAATCGCCTTCTACTCCCCTGTACCTTGTTCTGATATCCCAGGACGTGAACCGGTTCGCCCGCCTCACCAATCACCTCAGCGGCTTATAGCACAGTATCGGAGAAGTGGACCGGAACGCCTGGGGAAACTGAGCAGCACATTTGTAAACTCTCCGATTGCATCGACGAATGGATAACAATTTATCCCAACTGGAGCGAAGCGGAACGAAGAAATAATTTGTGCGTTGGGCTAAGTCGCTTCGCCGTGTCTGATGTGTGCGGATTCGACTTGACCCGCCTCTCAGATCTACAGTCTAGTGGACTCGAAAGCCGAATGGCAACCCTGGGGTGGTAACTGGCTGCTCATCTCCCGATAGCGGGTTGAATCATCTCAGCCAGACCCAACATATACTCGCCACCGTCTCGGCTGTTATTCGCCATAGTGCCCGGTTGCCGCCGGGGTGCCTGGCACCTTTGCGATCCCGAATCGAAATGCTGGCAAATCTAGCCCCTGCGCCGGGTGCCAGGCACGAATGGCACTGTACGCCTTGCGTAAACTGTATCACTCAAACGAGTTATCTCCCTTGCAGAGCCTCTTTCGCAGTCTGTCTCGGGGTTCCATCATCAGCTTGTACTGGTCCCTCCGGCGCTTGACGCATCTGGGTTCGAATCTGCCAGGTCTATTACCGACTTGACATTGCGATATGCAGCGAAGAATCTGGCGAACCAACTCATCGGGATTCAAGGCGGAAAAGCATGCCAAGAGATGGCGAAGCATAGCAATCTCACTAGTGTCTTTCCCTTGATACGGCCCGATCGCAGCATCCAATAAGCAACCAGTTCCCAAATGGAGTAAAGCCACCACACGAGCGATCGGGAATCCCAAGCCTGGCTTTTGGGCTGTATGTTGGGCATAGACGGCTTGATTCTTTGGCGTATCAGACATTTTGAAGGTAAAGCCATCGATCAGCACCGTATTGCGTTTTTTCCATCGCCAAGACTCATCCTGGG
>QWPJ01000200.1 GCA_003671195.1 Planctomycetota bacterium | reverse complement strand
CTGGAGCGACTGGTACTTGGGCAACCGGTACTGGAGCAACTGGCAGTTGGGCAACCGGCACTTGAGCAACCGGCACTTGAGCAACCGGCACTGGAGCAACCGGCACTGGAGCGACTGGCACTTTGGCAACTGGCACCTGGGCAACTGGCACTGGGGCAACTGGCACTGGGGCAACTGGCACTTGAGCGACTGGCACCTGGGCAACTGGCACTTGGGCAACTGGCACTTGGGCAACTGGCACTTGGGCAACTGGCACTTGGGCAACTGGCACTGGGGCAACTGGCACTGGGGCAACTGGCACTGGGGCAACTGGCACTGGGGCAACTGGCACTGGGGCAACTGGAGAGGAGTGGGTGATCGGTTCGAGGGTCTGCGACGCGGGGGCGGCGGCAGCCAGTTGGGCGTTAGCGGCTGGATCCAAGGGCTTGGATTGGAACTTGTCCCGTTTCTTGATCTTGGGTGGATTGCTCACGACAAAGGGGAGATCAGCGAGTATTGCTGCGGCCATTGCGTGGTCTTGGGAGTTGGGTTTTTCCTGAAACTCTTGGGAATTGTTCGAAGAGTTCGAGGCGTTTTGCGGAGGCTTCTTCATGAAGGACTTTCAGATGGGAGAATGCGCGACGAGGGCCCAGGATCGGACCAATCCGATTTGGGTGTATCGAGGCGGAGAATCGAGCCGTTTAAATCAATCACTTTCCAGTTTCAGGGCCAGCAATATGGCCCGCTTTAGGGGAGGTCGTCCCCTGAAGCAAACGTCGGAAAGTGGGGCTCGTGCCGATGGGGCGACCATCGATGGTCTACTGAAGTAGAAGCCTAAGAACCATGGGCTTTCCAAGCGTTTCACACAAAAGTGTTTCACATGAATTCGAATCCTAGTGGGATGACTCGAATTGGGGTAGTGCCAAGCTTGTGAAAATCCCGGAATTCCTAATACGAATGGTCAGATTTTGCAAGGTTGCTATAAAAGAGGGGAGGGGATTAGAGGCCCAGATAGGACATGTTTTTCCACGCACATCAGAACCCTTAAGCCAGTTAGGATTTGAAGCAATGTCAGAGTTCCGAACCGAAGTCGATTCGATGGGTGAAGTCCTCGTCCCTGCTAGGGCTTATTACAGCGCACAGACGCAGCGTGCGGTGGAAAATTTCCCCATTTCTGGTTGGAACCTACCGGTCGCCCTGATCCGGGCCATGGGGCGTGTCAAGCTCGCTTGCGCTGTGGTCAATCACGATTTGGGCAAGCTGACCAAGACAGGCAAGAATCCGCTCAATGAGCAACAGGTCCAAGCCCTGTGTGCGGCTTGTCAGGAAATTATCGACGGCAAGATGGACGATCAGTTTCCCGTCGATGTATTCCAGACCGGTTCAGGGACGTCGAGCAACATGAACATCAACGAAGTGATCTCGAATCGAGCGATCGAGATCCTCGGAGGGGACCGTCTCGACAAGATCAAGCCGATCCATCCGAACGACCATGTGAATATGGGCCAGAGCACCAACGACACGTTTCCGACGGCCATCCATGTCGCTGCCGCTTATGAAATCCATACGCGGCTGATTCCGCAACTCGAGCGACTGCATGCTGCGTTTGCGGACAAAGCAAAGGCTTGGGACAAGATCATCAAGATTGGACGCACCCACTTGATGGACGCGACCCCTTTGCGACTAGGGCAGGAATTCGGAGGATTTGCAAGGCAGATCGCATTGTCGATCGAGCGAGCCAAGCAAGCGGCCAAGGCCGTCTATGAATTGCCCGTCGGCGGCACGGCCGTCGGGAGCGGAATCAATACCCATCCGGAATTCGGCAATCGGGTCAGCATAGCGTTGGCCAAGCAGACCTCGATCCCGTTTGTCGAGGCCGTGGATCACTTTGAAGCAAATGCTCAGCGCGATGGGCTAGTCGAGTCGCACGGTCAGATCAAGACGATCGCAATGACCTTGTTCAATATCGCCAACAATATCCGATGGCTTGGCTCAGGACCTCGCTGCGGATTCTTTGAGGTCATCCTACCCGACCGGCAACCAGGTTCCTCGATCATGCCAGGAAAGGTCAATCCGGTCATGTGCGAGAGCCTCATGCAGTTGACCGCTAGGGTCATTGGGAATGATGCGACCATGACCCTCTCGGGCGCGACGGGCGGGAATTTTCAGCTCAACATCATGATGCCTGTGATGGGACATGCGATCCTCGAGAGCATTCAATTGCTGTCCAACGGCACCAGCGCGTTCATCGAGTTTTGTATGGACGGATTGGAAGCCAACCAAGCTGCTTGCGAGGCAAGTGTCGAGCAGAGCTTGTCGATGGTCACGAGCTTAAACCCCTACATCGGGTACGAAAAGGCTGCCAAGCTGACCAAGGAAGCTTTCGCTTCCGGCAAGACCATCCGCGAGTTGTGCATCGAGCAGAACATCCTCGACCACGAGCTGCTTGCCAAAGCCCTCGATCCTTTCTCGATGACCGAGCCCCAGGGATAGATGATTACCCTCAACACACCGTCGATCCGCGTTCGATCCGCGACCCAATGCGACCTGCGACCTGACGGTCAGTATGTGCTGTACTGGATGACTGCCTACCGGAGGCTCGCGTCGAATTTCGCCCTGGATCGTGCGATCGAGCTGGCGGTCACCTTGAACAAACCACTTTTGGTTTTCGAGGGACTTCGTATCGGATATCGATGGGCAAGCGATCGGTTCCATCGGTTTGTGCTCGATGGAATGCTCGACAACCGCAAAGCTGCAGAAAAGTTGCCCATAACGTATGTGAGCTATGTAGAGCCGACCTCGGGCGATGGCAGTGGGCTTGCCGAGACATTGGCCAAATACGCTTGCGCGACGGTCACCGATGACTTTCCATGTTTCTTCCACCCGAGGCTTTATGGATCGATTGTCAAAAGCTGGCCCAGTGCGGTCGAATTGGTCGACAGCAATGGGATTCTCCCGATGCGCAATACCGAGCGGACTTTTACCGTCGCCCATTCTTACCGTCGTTACATGCAAAAGGAGATCTATCGCGAGACTCCGGTTTTTCCGCATGCCGATCCCTTCCGCCATGTCGAGCTTGAGAGGCTCAAGGCTCTTCCTGAGGAGGTTTCCAAGCGTTGGAAGTTTGTCGATAGCAAGGAGCTCGAGCAATACGATTTGAGCAAGTTGGATATCGACCATAGCGTTCGACCGACCGACGCCAGGGGTGGGCGCATCGAGGGACTCAGGCTACTGAAGGAATTCGCCCAGAGCAAACTTGCCGATTACGACCAAGCCCGCAACGAACCGGATCAATACGGTTCGAGTAGTCTTTCGGCGCATCTACACTTCGGGCACGTCAGCGCCCACGAGGTGTTTGATGCGATTGCATCGAGCCAAAAGGGATGGACTTTTGAGAAGATTTCAAAGCCCAACGGCAAGATGAGTGGATTCTGGAACATGGGACAAAGCGCCGAGGCGTTCATGGACCAATTGATGACGTGGCGTGAGATCGGCTTGAACATGTGTTGGCGAGAAGCCAATTACGACCGATACGAGTCGCTTCCGGATTGGGCGCAAAAGACCCTCGAAGAGCATGCTGGCGACCGGCGTCCTTACCTCTATACGCCCGAGGAGTTCGAATCGGCTCGAACGCACGATGCGCTTTGGAATGCAGCTCAGCGGCAACTGGTCGGTGAGGGGCGTATCCATAATTACCTTCGGATGCTCTGGGGCAAGAAAATCCTTCATTGGAGCCAATCTCCCCGGGAGGCTCTCAACATCATGATCCACTTGAACAACAAATACGCGTTGGATGGTCGGGATCCGAATTCCTACAGCGGGATCTTCTGGGTTTTGGGGCGCTACGATCGAGCTTGGGGTCCTGAGCGCGAGGTCTTCGGCAAGATCCGATACATGACCAGCGAATCGACGCGATCGAAATTCTCCGTCAAAGGTTACCTTCAGCGATACGCGGAACTCCCGGAGGCTAAATCATCGTGAAAGCCAAGCCGTCGACTCGCAAACCCCTCGAAGCGGTGATTGTCTACCCTCATCAGTTGTTTCCCGATCCGAAATGGATGGGGCCCATCGAGCATGTCTACATCGTTGAGGATCCGCTCTTGTTTCGGCAGTACCGATTCTGTCGGCAGAAGCTCTTGCTCCATAGGGCTTCGATGAAACGCTATGCCGACGGGCTGAAGAAACTTGGTAAGGCAGTCGTGTACGTCGATGCAATGGCGATCGATCATTCGGCCGACATCGGCAAACGGCTCTCGGACGATGGAGTCGAGAGACTCCGAGCGGTCGATCCCGAAGACCACAACTTGCTCGTCAGGCTCAGGGCAGCTTGCAAGCTCCATCGGATCGATTTCGAGATGGTTGCGGATCCTCATTTTCTGACCCCCTTGGATGCTATCGAGAGTTTCGTCGCCAACAAGAAAAAGCTTTTCTTTACGAATTTTTATATCGAGCAACGCAAACGCCTCGACGTACTCTTGGAGGGTGATCAAAAGCCCATGGATGGGAAATGGAGTTTCGATACCGAGAATCGCAAGCGTTTACCGGCAGGCCACCGGCCCCCAGAGTGTGAACCTGCCAGCGAGGACGCTTATGCCCTCGAGGCCAGAAAGTACGTCGATGAGAATTTCAAGGACGCTTGGGGGGACACCGAACCGCTGTGGTATCCGACCAGCGTCGAGGGCTCCGAGGCGCATTTGAAACGCTTTCTGTTGGAACGGTTGTCAAACTTTGGAGACTACGAGGATTCGATCAGTCGGGAGCATACCTTCTTGTACCATTCGGTCCTGACGCCGATGCTCAATGTCGGGCTCTTGTCGCCGGGCCATCTGGTCGACGCGGTTCTGGAGTCTGGGTTAGAACCAAAGCGAGGCTCAAGTGCCGTGCCGATGAACTCGCTCGAGGGTTTTGTCAGGCAGGTGATCGGATGGCGCGAGTACATGCGTTTGGTGTATCGCAAACTGGGGACCCAACAGCGGACTCGAAATTACTGGGGGCATGATCGCCAGTTGCCAGCTTCATTCTACGATGGGACGACCGGGATTGTGCCGGTCGATCAGACCATCCATAGGGTGCTGCGATATGGTTATTGCCATCATATCGAGCGACTGATGATTTTGGGGAATTTCATGCTGCTGTGCGAGTTCCATCCCGATGCGATCTACCGCTGGTTTATGGAAATGTTTGTCGACGCCTACGATTGGGTGATGGTTCCCAACGTCTATGGAATGAGTCAGCATGCTGACGGCGGACTGATCACGACCAAACCCTACATCAGTGGATCGAGTTATGTGCTCAAGATGAGCGACTACAAAAAGGGGGATTGGACGGGGGTGTGGGATGGATTGTATTGGCGTTTTGTTTCCAAGCATCGGGATTTTTTCGAACGCAATCCGCGAATGAAGGTCATGGTCAGCCAAGTCGATCGGATGGGAGAGAAGCTCCAAGTCCATCAGCGAACTGCGGATGCTTTTTTGAGCTCCCTCTAATTCAAAGAACTTGGTGTCCGGCTCCGTTCAGCTCAGGAGACCATGGATCGGGATGGCTTGGGCAAAGCCCCGAACCCAGACCCCTTGTCCAGGAAGCAATTCGACGAGTCGGAAATCGGAAAGACCGATCAAGGTTTCGATGGTCGGTCCGAATTGGTCTCGCATCTTGCCAAAGACGATTGGGGCCAGGGGGGCATCCCGAGGCACGACTTGGACCTCGCAAGTGTAGCTGACCCGTTTGCGTGCAAAGACGTTGACCGAATCTTTTTCGTCGGCGATGAACATCGCGTGGCATTGGCCCGTCGAGAGCAGATTCGAGGTGTGCTTGGCCAACCCGCTGACCAGGACGTAGATTGCGCCGGCTTCTTGGACAAATGGAGCGTAGCTAGCGTTGGGTTCCCCGTTCTCTGAGACGGTCGAAAGGATAACGGTTTTGCATCGGCTGACGAATTCAAGCACCTCGGAGGCGACATCGTTTGGCTGGTTCATGATTTGGTTTTCAAGAAAGAGTGGAGCGATTGCATCGGTTAGAGATCGGCGATCCAAGCGGCGACATCGGCATCGCTTGGCATTCGCCAATCGCCCCGTGGAGACAACGAAACGCTTCCGACTTTTGGGCCATCTGGAACGCACGAGCGTTTGTATTGCGAAGCGAAAAATCGCTTGAGGAACACTTTCAATGTGCTGCGGATTTGGTCGGGCGAATATTCGCGATCGAATACGGCGTGCTCGGCCAAAAGCAGGATTTTCGAGGGCGTTGCCCCGCCACGGACCAGATGAAACAAGAAGAAATCGTGCAGTTCGTAGGGCCCGATGGTATCTTCGGTCGATTGCAGGACGTTTTGATCGGAGCTCAAGGGGAGCAATTCCGGGGTGATCGGCGTTTGAACGATATCGATGAGAATCTTGCTGACGGCATCCTTGACGAGATACTCCGCCACGTAGCGAATCAGAAATTTCACGAGGGTTTTGGGGATCGAACCGTTGACGTTGTACATCGACATGTGGTCGGCGTTGTAAGTGCTCCAGCCGAGAGCTTGTTCGGACATATCGCCAGTCCCAAGCACGAATCCTCGATTCATCAGGAGCATGGTCCGCATTCGAGCCTGTACGTTTTCAAACACCAGATCGCTCCGTTGGTCCTCGGGTAGTTTTTCCAAGCGGCTCTGGAGGCTCTGCGAGTCTAGGCCATCGAGGCAAACGCCGAAGGGAGCATGTTGGAGACTTCGGAAGGTTTCGAAGCAGTTGTCTCGAATATCGATCGTCTGCGAGGTGACCTCCAAGTGCTTCATCAGTTCGATCGCATTGGATTTCGACTGTTTGGTCGTTCCGAATCCGGGCATCGTCATCCCGACGATTCGGGTCGTCGGCCAGCCCATCTTTCTGCACATTTCGACAGCTACCAATAGAGCCAAGGTGCTGTCGAGGCCGCCGGAGACTCCGATGCTCAGGGGTGAGTTTGCGGGTAAGAGCCCCACCCTTTTGGCGAGGGCTGCGCATTGGATTTCAAAGATCTCCGCGCAGCGCTCGTGCAACTGGTCCTTGGAAGCAGGAACGAACGGGTGCGGATCGATCCTTCGGCACAAAGAACCAGGGGTTAGACGCATCTCGAAGGCAATGTGCCGGAACTCGAGCGGGTTTCGATCGGCTGTCTGATGCATGGTTTGAAAAGCTCGACGGTCTCGATCGAGTTTCCCCAGGTCGATGTCGGCCGTTGCGAAACTCACCAGTGGGCTCTCGGAGGGACAAGAATGGATCTCCAACCCCGTGCCGATCCGCTGGGACTCGGCCAAGATTGAACCGTTCTCAGCGATCAGGCAGTGGGCACCGAAGACCAAATCGGTGGTGCTCTCGGAGGGACCAGCGCTTGCGTAGGCGTAAGCGGCGATGCACTTGCCCGATTGCATCGCAACGAGTTGCTTGCGGTAATTGGCTTTCCCGATCGTCTCGTTGCTTGCCGAAAGGTTCAGCAGGACGTTTGCCCCAGCGATCGCCTGTTGGCTGCTCGGGGGGATAGGGACCCAAAGATCTTCGCAAATCTCGACCCCTAGGGTGGCTTTGCCGCACTCGAAGAGCAAATCGGTTCCAAAAGGGACTTGGCCGATTCCGTCGATTCGCACGCTATCGAAGTCCGCATCAGCCCCCGAATGAAACCAGCGCGCTTCGTAAAATTCGCTGTAGTTGGGCAAGTGGGTTTTGGGGACTAGGCCCAAGACCGAACCGCCCGAGAGCACCGCTGCGACGTTGTAAAGTCGGCCTCGGACCGCAAGCGGTAGACCGACGACAACGAGCTGTTGGTCGACGCCCCGAGCTAATTCAAGAAGAGCGCTGCGGCACGATTCGAGCAAACGATCTTGGAGGAATAGCTCACCGCATGTGTATCCGCTGATACACAATTCGGGCAACAGCACGACGTCCGAAGACTGAAAGGAAACCAAAGCTTGCTCGATCGCCGTTGCGTTGCCCTCTGGGTTGGCAACGGCGGTGGCCGTCGAGAGGGTGCTGATCCGAAGAAAACCTGCAGGATGCATTCGGTGGTCCTTTGGAGAAATTCGGTCGATCGAGAACTAGCGAGTCGGACTGCGGTGGAAATGGACATGCTTCCATTTTCCCATCTGCTTTTGCCATACACGCGTTTCCTCCATGGCCACCGTCGTCGGTTTTCCGTCGGCGATCTTCTGGGTCAGACGAACATAGGCGATCACGGCCGTATCCCCCATGACCCGGATGTGGGGAGCGACGATGGTCGATTGAACGGGCGTCGATCCGCCTGGTAAATTGAAATAGTACTGGTGAAAATCCAGTCCGTCGACAAGATTCCCCATCGCCTCGGGCTCAAAGCACGTCAAACTCGGGCAACAGATTTCCTTGTAGGTATCCCAATCTCCACGGGTGATCGAAACGAGTAGCTTT
>QWPJ01000139.1 GCA_003671195.1 Planctomycetota bacterium | reverse complement strand
CGACTTGCGCCGATGCAAGCCGATGGCCCAGGGCCGAGTAGCTCAGCACGCACCCTACCGCTGCCAGAACCGTCCTTCGGAGCAATGAGGAACGATCTTGGTCCTTCCTTGATGATTCCATCGATAACATCTCTCTTCGAATTAGCGAATATGCGGCTGCCAAAAAAAAGAGCTTACACAGGAAAGTTTGTGTAAGCTCAGTCTGTTTGTTTAGAAATTCTGGTTCGAAAAAATTCAAAACCGAAATCAGGGATTAATCGCCGAAGTTTCCGATATCCCCTAAGTCGCGGGTGCAAAGGGCAACGAAGGCCGGTCCCGCGATGTTGGCCGAGATGAACTGAACCGAACCATCTCCGACAACATAATGAGCACCGCTGCCGTGGAAGGCATAGAATTCCGAGTCGTTCGTGCAGTTCATGAAGCAACTTCCGACGATCGTCGTCGCACCTGCACTGGTGGTGTTGTTCTGCAATCCTTGGGCATTGGCACCATCGACGCTGAATCCACCGTTGATGTCAGCCCATCCCCAACCGTCTGCTGTGACGTTGGTACCCGCAGCGATGTTCCCTGTGCGTGGGTTGACGACCCTGCGGCCGCTGACGTACATCGTTGGACGACCAGCACCTTCTCCGATGACCAAGGTGTTCGAGAGTCCATCACGGATGGTCGCAAGCTTGACGCCCTCAGGCCCCCGTCCCATAGCGCCCATGACTTCGCGAGTCCCGATGCTTGGCAAGCCTGCAGCTACGAAAGCCGAATTGCGAACCGCATTGATCGAACCGTAGTCTGCAGCTCCCCACAGTGGCGAGTCGGTTCGGAGGTTGTTAGAGATCGCGGCGTATAGGTTTTGCGGTGGAACATCGCGTGGCGATGGAGACGAAGGGCAAATCATGATCGGGATTTGCGTCGTGGTGACCACATCGTTGGCCGGTGCATACCAAGGTAGGTTGAAATTGTAGCGAGTGAAGTTTGGACCTTGCTCGATCATCGGCAGGATCATCGCGGGCCAAGAGACTTGGAAGACCGGGTTGTTCGTCGAAATGCGGCTCGGTGGGAGTCGCTTGTAGGCGCTTTCGTAGTTCATCAATGCTAGACCGAGTTGTCGGGCATTGCTGCTGCAACTCATGCGACGGGCTGCTTCTCGGGCAGCTTGGACGGCTGGCAAAAGCAATCCGACCAAAATGCCGATGATCGCAATGACCACGAGCAACTCAACCAATGTGAAACCCGAACGCAGGACCAACTTGTTTCGCTTCATCAATTCGCTTCCTCTTGAATGCTTCAGACGACTCTCGGTCGTTTCTGACCATGTCTGACCAAGCTGCTGTCCTTGCGGTCGCGGTGCCAACTTGGCTCGCTTCGAAAACCCCAACAAGTCCCTGCTTAAAGACATTGGCATACTCTACGGACTAGCGCTAGCATTTCCGTGAAGTGCATGTGAGGATTTTGTTAAGAAATGATGAAGTGGGCTCCGTTCGGTTAATTTGCGATGATGCCAGGGTTAAGTTTACCCTGCGGTGCACACAAGGAAACCCACTGGCAAAAAGGGGGGAGTGGTCCCCGACCAATGGGGGGAAAAGATAGGGGAAACTCGGCCGGTGGCCACTATCGGTCGCGATAAACCTGGGTGCTCTCGTCCTTGATGACTGGCACGGCTCGCAGTTGGCTCTGGAGCGATGCTCTTAGGACCTGGGTTCCTTCTCGAGCGTGTTTGACGCTCACTTTGACGACCACCTGTTGCTTGGATGCTAGGCTCGGGATCGGAGCGAAAATCACTTGTCGTCCCGTGACTTGGTATTTCATCGGGCTGCTGACTTGCTCGATGGTGGTTCCCTCGGGTGCTTCGACCGCCAATCGAACTTCGGTATCGGGTCGCGTGCCGATGTTGTTGATTCGAATCGAATAAGTGGTCATGCCTGCGACTTCGATTGGATCGTTGTCATCGTCGATTTCAAAAGTCAGTTCGCTTTGGCCTTCGACGAGCACCTCGCGTTCGGTCGGATCGGCGCGCACACCTTCGGCGTCGGTCGTCATTGCGATCGCGAAGCGACCTTCTTCGACCGGCAGGAGGACGAGTTCTGTTTTGGCCTTGGTGCCGGCTGCAAGTTCCATCAGATTCCAGACAACCGAGTGTTGATCGGGGAGGTAAGTCCCTTCGTTCGATGCGCTGATAAAGTTCATTCCGCGTGGCAAACGTGCGGTGATGTAGAGGTCTTTTGCAACGGCCGTTCCGGAGTTTTCGATGACGGCTTCGTAGGGTGCTGGCCGTTCAAGATGGCGCAGTTTCGGGCCGACGATCTGCAACTGGAGTTTGGGGGCTTTGACCTCGATCGGATAGGACGATTCGGCCATGGCAGAATTGGCTGAAGTGGCTCGAACCACGTTCGAAACTTTACCGGCCTCTAGTGCCATAAGTTCAATCTCAAAACGCAAAGATTCGCCAGGAGCTAAATCGCCTACATCGTGCTGGAGCGCGCTGGCGCCGCTGACGTGCCGAAACACTTTGGGAACGTCTTCTTCTAGCCTCACATCGCGAGCAACTCCAGTGCCGGTGTTCATCACATCGATGAGGATCGTGGCTGAATCTCCACCGAGCATTTCGGCAACGGCCGTTTGCTTGATCGTCAGTCGCGGTTGGGTGCTGATGGTTCGAACCGACGCTTGGGCTGCGAATTTCACACTCGCGACCGAACCGAGCTCCCCTTCGGTTTCCGGGACAATCTCCATGCTGATGGTCGCTTCCTGACCGGCAGCCAGCTCACCGAGATTCCAAGCCAAGCCATCGTTACCGACCCTTTGCGACTCTGGAAACGTACGCACCAAACGGGCCCCTTTGGGAATCGCATCGGTGACCTGGACATCGAAAGCCGTCGCGTTGCCGACGTTGCGAACCACGGCGGTAAAGGACGTCGGCACGCCAACTTGAACTTCCGCAGGTGCCCTTTTGTGAATCTCCAAGCTTGGATTTTGGGAACCCTCGAATTGCCGCGAGCCCGGGGTCGAGGTCGACATGGCCCATCCGGGAGCCTGCCGACCGGTCAGAGAGGGAGGGTCCATCGTGGGGGCTAGCGATTCAGGCACCGGGCTCTGTGAAGCCAGGGGTTGCGAGGCTAGGGGTTGGGAAGCCGTATCCGGGAGAACCGGCGCGGGCGACACGAAGGTATTGGGAAGCGTTGCTGGTGCCGGAGATAAAGGGGCCGTAGATCTTGGTGCTGGAGATAAGGGGGCCGTAGATAAAGGTGCTGGAGTCCCCTGCGATGGTGGGCTTGCCGAAGGTGCTGAGAAAGGGGCAGCAGGGGCCGCAAGCTCAGGCAGTGGCGGTAAACCTATCGGGGGCAAAGCGACGCTCGGTGGTGGAGCCGTCGGTGGCATACCGCCTGGAGGTAGCAACGTCGGAACCGAGTCGGATCTTGGTTTGGGTGCAACGATCCGCGATGCATCGAATTTAGGAGGCTCAGTGACCGGATTGGCTGGGACTTGGCCAGAGGCCAATGCGACCGGCGCGGCCGCATCGATCGCGTCGGTGTGGATCTCATCGGTGCGGGGCGATGGCTCGTAGGGATTCATCGGTTGACCGACGTCGTTCGGCTCGCCAGAGACAAAACCTTCCGTGGCCAAAAACACTTCGGGAACGCCGGGCAGCGTAGGGCCAGAGGCTTCGGCTGGCACTGGAATCTCAGACGGAATCTCTGGCAGAGCCACACTCTCTGGTAGAGCCGCTCGAGGGGCTGGTAGAGCCGCTCGAGGGGGAAGGCTCGGGGCTAGCCCCCCATCGGGTCCAAGCGCATCGGAGGACACCACAATCGGTTTGGCCGAGACGGCAGAGTAGGCGTTCGCATCCAGATCCGGTATGGTTCTGCTACCTCTCGAATCGCGTTGTGCGATCGCCATGGTCAATACCACCAGCAACCCAGTAAACAAGGTCGCCGCCGCTATAAATGCATATCGCGACATCTACCGATCACCTTTGATCTGAAATCCATTTCTTGATCCAACAGTCAAGTCCGTTCTAGCAAATGCACGGCGAGTATCGAAAGCCCAAAACCACCGAGCTCGAGTTGCTAGCGTTTTGAGTCGCGTCCGGTTTTGTTGCCCCCGTGTTGCCTCCGACGGTTAGCATCAGGAGACTGGCCTAAGAAGACCAGCCCCGCCCAGCGACACAGAAGAAGCCTTGCTAATAGCGGTTCCCTCTCGTAAAGATCGTCTCATTTACCTATAATCTTCCAAATCGCCCCCCCGCCTAAGCAGACCCACCGACCATGAAACGCAAATCGCTGCAATCGATTCTGGGTAACCCCACCTTTGGATCGGGCAAATCCGGAGCATGGATCTGCTTATTGGTATGCCTTTTGGCCCACCAAATGCTCTTGGCACAAACACCTGAAACAGCGACCCATGGGGAGCTCGATCCGTTGGACGCAGAGCTCACCGAAGCTTGGACGTCCAGTGTTTTGCCTGCGATGAAGAAGCACTGTGGCGAGTGCCACATGGACGGAGCCAACGAGGCGGGTGTCAATCTTGGCGATTATTCGACTTTAGAGAAAATTCGCTCGCACGAGAGCACCTGGGAGCAAATTCGCGGCGTGATCCGTGCCGAGGCGATGCCCCCGCCGGAGACCTCGACGATGTCTCCGGAAGAACGGTTGCTTTTGACCCGCTGGATCGAACGCACCTTGCATGAAGTCGACTGCAATCATCGCCCTGCGACCCCCAGCGTGACGATCCGCCGACTCAATCAGTTCGAGTACGACAATACGATCCGGGATCTTTTCGGGGTGGATTTCCGTCCCTCGAAAGAGATCGGGTTTGTATCGGATGATGTCGGAAATGGTTTCGATAACCAAGGGGAGGTTCTGACGCTTGCCCCGATCGCTCTTGAGAAATATCTCCAAGCCGCGGCCTTGATCTCCAAGCGGGTCATCTCAGTCGATCGCGAATCGTTTCGCAAGCAGAGTTTCGAGGGCGAGCAGCTAGGATTCGATCAATCGCTGAGCATTCCGATCCATATAGCTGCCGGTAAATACAACATCAGCATCCGCACGAGGTTCGGTGAAGATCAAAAGGACACATGCAAAGCCAAGTTGTTTCTCGACGAGAATTTGATTGCTGAGTGGGAGGTTCAGCCCAAGGATGAGACGGCCAAGTACGAATTCGAGACGACCGCCGGAGACCATACCCTGAGGGTCCAGTACACCGACGATTCGAATCCCGAGACCCGGAATGCCGGCAATCGCAAGTTGATCATTCATACGGTGCGACTCGTTGGACCTGACCAAGGGGATCCGGCCTTTCCGAAAATCCACCAGCAGCTTGTCAACGCCTCTCCCGACGACCGAGATCAGCCTGATTCGATGCCGATAGGGTTTTCCGAGGCAACTCGGAGGGTTTTCTCTGCGTTGCTTCCGAAGCTATACCGTCGCAAGGTCAGTCAGGATGAGGTCCATGCGGTGATGATGATTTGCCAGAAGGCCTCGGATGCCGGATGTAGCTACGAAGAGTCCTTGCGGTACGGGCTTCAAGGTGCCTTGGTCGCTCCTCAGTTTCTGTTTCGATCGGAGAACTTGGTTGAGAGCGATGGGGTCCGAAGGCTTGACGATTACGGGATTGCGACCCGTTTGTCTTATTTCCTCTGGGCGAGCACTCCGGATGAGACCCTTTTGAATCTTGCCTCGGAGAATCGGCTTCATGAGGATCGGGAACTAGAGTCCCAGGTGCTTCGAATGCTCAAAGATCCCAGGAGCGAATCTCTGATTCAAGGTTTCTTCTCGCAGTGGCTCGGGCTTAGGAACATTCAGAAGATTGAGATCGATCGGGATAAATTCCCAGCTTGGTCCGACCGCCTGCGTGCATCGATGGTCAAAGAGACAGAGCTTTTCTGTAAGCACTTGCTCGACGAGGGTTCGATCGAGGATCTCCTCTCGGCCGACTACACGTTTGTCAATCCGAGGCTTGCGGAGTTTTACGGAATGGAGTTCGACGGAAAACAGCCTTCGGAAATGTACCGTCGCCGACCGGGCAAAAACGAGGGGGACCCTCGGCGTCAGGGCCTTTACGAAGAGGAGGACCGTTGGATTCGCGTTGCGCTTCCAGTCAATCGCAAGGGGGTCTTGACCCAGGCCGCCGCCTTGGCCCTAACATCCAATCCTACTCGCAGTTCGGCGGTCAAGCGGGGCAAATGGGTGCTCGAAACGGTCCTAGGAGATCCCCCGCCATCGGCTCCTCCCAACGTCCCATCGCTTGAGCAAGCCAAGGCTGACGACAAGGCTTCGTTGCGAGAGCGCTTGGAAATCCATCGATCCAACCCAAGTTGCGCCGGATGCCATAAGTTGATCGACCCGATCGGTCTTGGGCTCGAAAATTTTGACGCGACAGGCCGTTGGAGAGATCAGGAGGACGGACGTCAGATCGTCGCCCAAGGTGCCTTGGTGGACGGAAAAACCTTTACAGGCCCGACAGAACTCATTGAAATTCTTACCGAAAGAACCGATGACGTCGCAAAAAACTTCACCCAACGCATGATAACTTATGCTCTTGGTCGAGGTTTGCAGAGGGCTGACCGGTGCGATGTCGATAAAATACTGGCCCACACCAAGCCGAATCGATATACAATCAAAGAGATAGTCCTTCAGATTATCCAAAGCGATCCTTTCCTCCAACGCTCCCCTTCCCTGCCTCAAACACAAGCCAACCGGAACTGAGCCATGAGTCGTGATGCATCCTTACCCTCGGGTTCTTACCACCGTTCGATGCAAGTCAATCGACGAACGGTCTTACGTCAGTTTGGACTTCATGGATTAGCCGCCTCGGTGGCTCTTCCGATGCTCGACATCATGCGACCTGTGCAGGCTTCCCAGGGTGCCGAACGACCGGTGCGGCTAGCTTGGGTCTTTTTTCCCAACGGCACCAACGCAGAACGATGGGAGCCTAAGGGATCCGGTACGCAATGGGAACTCTCGCCGACTCTCGAACCGTTGGCTGACTGTCGAAACGACTTCAACGTCCTGAAGGGACTCGCTCAGGTCAACGCGCAGTCCTTGGGGGACGGACCTGGGGATCATGCTCGCAGCGCCGCGGCTTATTTGACCGGAGCACACCCATTCAAGACCGCCGGCTCGAAGATCCGGGTCGGACGATCTGCAGACCAGATCGCCGCGGATTCTTATGGGCGGCAGACCCGTCTGGCATCGATCGAACTCGGTACCGAAGAGGGACGCGATGCAGGCTCGTGCGACTCAGGCTATGCGTGTGCTTACTCCAACAATATTTCCTGGAGGAGCGAATCGCTCCCGACGGGCAAAGAGATCCAACCTGCACGGGCCTTCGATCGGCTTTTTGGAGTCGCTGGTGGGGCGGATGCGAAAGAACAGGGGCTCAAGTCGAGCATTCTCGATTTCGTCGCTGACCAACGCAAGCACTTGGTCAGCCAGGTCGGAGCCGATGATTCGCGAAAGCTCGACGAGTACTTCACCAGTGTCCGAGAACTCGAGCAACGCATTTCGCGGTTCGCAACTCCGACCCAGTTGCCCGAAGGAACGCAAGCTCCGACCGAAAAACCCAGCGACGCGACCGAACACATTCGGCTCATGTACGACCTGATGGTCTTGGCCTTTAGAACCGACACGACCCGTATCGCCAGTTTCATGCTAGCCAACGAAGGAAGCAACCGCGCGTTTCCTATGATCGAGGTCAAAGACGGTCACCATCAGCTTTCCCATCACGAAAACAAACAGGAAAACATCGAGAAGATTGCGAAGATCGATCGCTACTATTGCGAGCAGTTCGGTTACTTCTTGAAGAAGATGCGCGAGACTCCCGATGGTGATGGGAACCTGCTCGATCACTCCTTGATCGTCTATGGCGGTGCGATCAATGACGGCAACCGGCACGACCACCATGATCTGCCAATTCTCTTGGCAGGCCGCGGTGGACGGCAACTCAGTACCGGCCGTGTTCTTGAGTACTCCAAGAACACACCGCTGAACAACCTGTTCCGCGCAATGCTCGACTCGGTCGGCGCGGACCGAGGTGATTTCGGTGATTCCAACGGAATCCTTTCGATCGGTTGATCCGCTTTGCTCAATCGCAAAGCTCCTACGGTGGTCTGATGCCTCACTCCCTAATTCCATGTGGATCCTACCGATGGCTAGCTTTCGTTTTGCCAAGGTTGTCTTGTTTTCTGCCCTATTGGTCAGTTCCCTGATATCAACGGCAGAGGCTCAGGGCAAGCCTCAGTCACGACTCGAATCCTTGGGCGAATCTCCACCAGAGGTAAAAGACTCTCAGGAGTCGCTCGCTTTTTTCGAGAGCAAGATCCGTCCGGTCCTGGTCGAGCAGTGTTACTCCTGCCATTCCCAAGAGGCAGCCACGAAGGGCAAGCTCAAGGGGG